>JBAUMA010000432.1:0-2471 GCA_049578485.1 Specibacter sp. | reverse complement strand
GGCCAAGTCCAGCAGGTGGGCGGCCACCCCGGCGGCGGCGCGGCGCACCACCACGCGGTTCATCCGGTTCGGGCCCGGACCCATGACGGCGCGCAGCCCGGCCGTGCCAAATTGCAGGTTTCCGGCGAAGCTGTCGGCCAGCTCCGCGGCGGCCTCCGGATCGGTGGCAGCGGCCTGGACCATGGCGCGCAAGGCGGCGGCGGTGGCCGGATCGGGGTCGTGGGAGGCCCAGTGGGCGGCTGTGCCCGCGAGTGCGGCGACGGACTCGGAACTGGCGTCAAAAGTAGGGTTCACCAGATAAATGTAGCCGGTGACGGTGTCGCAGGGTAGGCGGGGCCGCCGCGTGCGGCATTTCTTATGCGCCGGTCCCGTGCCTGGTTTGGCGCAGGACGGTCACCTGCGCCGGGTCGGGGGCGGGTCGGGCGCATAAGAAAACAGACGTCCCCTTATGCGCAAAACTCGGTGGGGGTTCAGTGCATAAGGCAACGCCCGCGGATGAAAACTTGTTACAGCTTGGCGATGATGTCCGCCAGGAGCCGGGAGATGCGCGGTCCGGCAGCCTGGCCGGCCTCGAGGACCTCGCCGTGGCTGAGCGGGACGGGGCTGATGCCGGCCGCCAGGTTCGTGACCAGGGAGATGCCGAACACCTCCATGCCGGCGGCGCGGGCGGCAATGGCCTCCAACGCGGTGGACATGCCCACCAGGTCGGCGCCAATCCGCTTGGCGTACTGCACCTCGGCCGGGGTCTCGTAGTGCGGGCCGGTGAACTGGGCGTACACGCCCTCATCCAGGGACGGGTCCACCTCGCGGGCCACGGCGCGCAGGCGTGAGGAGTACAGATCCGTCAGGTCCACGAACGTGGCGCCTTCCAGGGGAGAGGCTGCCGTGAGGTTGATGTGGTCGCTGATGAGCACGGGCGTGCCGGGCGTCCAGGCCTCGTTGAGCCCGCCGCACCCGTTGGTCAGCACCAGGGTCTTGGCGCCCGCGGCTGCGGCGGTGCGCACACCGTGGACCACGGCGCGCACGCCCTTGCCTTCGTAGTAGTGGGTGCGCGAGCCCAGCACCAGCACGTTCTTGCCGCCGGGGGTGCGGACAGACGTCAGCGTCCCCACATGGCCCACCACGGCGGGGGCGCTGAAGCCGGGGACGTCCGCGGCGTTCACGACGGCGGTGGTCTCGCCAATGAGGCCCGCCGCCTCTCCCCAGCCGGAGCCCAGGACCAGGGCCAGGTCGTGTGATTCGACGCCGGTGGCCTGGGCAATGTAGGCGGCCGCTTCGCGTGCTAGTTGGGTCGGTTCGTCAATGGAAAAGTTCTCAGGTGTACTCACGGAACCAACATACCGGCTTTGCCACCTTTGTGGACATGGGCCTGCGGGGCATTTGGCCGACCGGGAAACTTGGTGCCAGCGCCCGGATAGGCGAGAATGAACAACTGTGACGAGCCAACAAGATCCCCTCAGCCCATTTGCAGTTCCCAGCCTCGCGATCCTTGGTGGTGGGCCCGGCGGCTACGAAGCGGCCATGGTCGCGGCGTCCATGGGCGCCAAGGTGACCATCGTGGAGCGTGCCGGACTAGGCGGCGCCGCCGTGCTGACCGACGTCGTGCCGTCAAAGACGCTCATCGCCACGGCCGAGGCCATGAACCGCAGCGTTGACTCCACCGCGCTGGGGGTGAGCTTTACCGGCGAGGACGGAAACTCCAAGACCATCATGCGTGCGGATCTGAAGCTCATCAACGAACGCGTGATGCGCCTGGCCAAGGAACAGTCCATGGACATCCGCCGCGGCCTGGAAGCCATTGGCGTGCGCATTGTGATCGGCACCGGCAAAATGCTGGACGGGCGCACCATCGAGGTGGACCGCGGCGAATCCAAGGAAATCATCAAGGCCGACGCCGTGCTGATCTCCGTGGGCGCCCATCCCCGCGAGCTCGCCACGGCCCAGCCCGACGGCGAACGCATCCTGAACTGGACCCAGATCTATGACCTCGAGGAACTGCCCGAGGAACTTATTGTGGTGGGCTCCGGCGTCACCGGCGCCGAATTTGCCTCCGCCTTCAACGGCCTGGGCTCAAAGGTCACGCTGGTTTCCAGCCGCGAGCAGGTGCTGCCCGGTGAAGACTCCGACGCCGCCGCCGTGCTGGAGGACGTGTTTGAACGCCGCGGCCTGCGCGTGCTCTCACGTTCGCGCGCCGAGGCAGTGGAGCGCACCGAGAACGGTGTCATCGTCACCCTGGGCGACGGCAGCACGGTCACCGGCACGCACTGCCTGGTGTGCGTGGGATCCATCCCCAACACCAAGGACATCGGGCTGGAGGCTGCCGGCGTCGAACTGACCCCCAGCGGCCACATCAAGGTCGACGGCGTCTCCCGCACCAGCGCCCCCAACGTCTACGCGGCCGGCGACTGCACGGGCGTGCTGGCACTGGCATCCGTGGCCGCCATGCAGGGCCGGATCGCGGTGGCCCACCT
>JBAUMA010000431.1:0-8035 GCA_049578485.1 Specibacter sp. | reverse complement strand
GACCCGTGCGAAGGGTTCAACAGTCCGGAGATGGTCTTCATCGTGGTGGTCTTGCCGGCGCCATTGGCCCCGATGAGGGACACGATTTCACCCTTTTCCACCGTGAAGGACATGTTGTGGATCGCCTGGATCCGGCCGTAGTGAACGGATACGTCCTTGAGCTCAAGCAGCGTCATCTTCGGGCTCCCCTAGGTATGCGGAAATGACCTTCGGGTCTTCCCTGATCACATGCGGCACATTATCGGCAATCTTCTTGCCAAATTCCAGGACAACGATCCTGTCCGTCACACCCATGACCAGCTTCATGTCGTGCTCAATGAGCAATACCGTGTAGCCGTCGTCGCGGATGGTCCGGATGAGAGCCATGAGCTCTTCCTTCTCGGCCGGGTTGAAGCCGGCCGCCGGCTCGTCCAAACACAACAGCTTTGGATCTGTGGCCAGGGCCCGGGCAATCTCAAGCCGGCGCTGGCTGCCGTAGGAAAGGTTGCGGGCCAGCGAGCCGGCGTCGTCGGCGATGCCGACAAATTCCAGCAATGCCATGCCACGTTCAATGGCGGTCTTTTCCTCCCGAACGTGTCGGGGCAGCCGCAGCAACGCCCCAACGACGGAGGTCTTGTGCCGGGCGTCCAAGCCAACCACCACGTTTTCCAGGGCAGTCATCTCACCAAAGAGGCGAATGTTCTGGAACGTCCTGGCCAGCCCGGCACGGGTGATCTTGTGCTGTTTCATGCCGTTGAGCGCATGACCCTCCATGAGGACCTGTCCGCTGGTTGGTTTGTACACTCCCGTCATGGCATTGAAGCAGGTGGTCTTCCCGGCGCCGTTGGGGCCGATGAGTCCCAGGATCTCTCCCCGCTTGATGGTGAAGCTGACGTTGTCCAAGGCGACGAGGCCACCGAACTTGATGGTCAGATTCTTCACCTCAACCAGCGCGTCACCGACGGCAACATCGATCTCACGTTCCGGCGCAGCGGCTTCGGCCACTGCCTCCTCGACCTGCAGTGCCTCCACTTTCTCGATGGGCGCCAAGGCGCCGTCGTCCACGGGGACGGGCACGTCTTCGCTGTGTGCTCCCATGGTCAGGCCTCCTTTTCTGTCACGGTGGCGCTCTTCCTGGGGGCCTTCGCACGCACCCGGGCGTAGGCCTGTTGGCCGTATGCCAGCAGCCGCTGCCGGGCAGGGATCAGACCCTTGGACCGGTAGATCATGATGATCACCAAGGCCAGGCCAAAGATGAGGTACTTATACGGTGCGATTGCCGTAAACCGGAGTGGAATGTAGGCCACCAAGGCCCCTCCAAACACGGCGCCAACCTTGTTGCCGACTCCACCCAGAACCACGGCGGCGACAAACAGGATGGAGGTGACGACGTCGAACTTTTGGTTGTTCACAAAGCCGACCTGGCCGGCGAAAAGTGCCCCGGACATGCCGCCGACGCCTGCACCGATGGCAAAGGCCCACACCTTGTACTTGAAGGTGGGAACGCCCATCGTTTCGGCCGCGTCCTCGTCCTCGCGAATGGCGATCCAGGACCGGCCCACGCGGCTGCGCTCCAGGTTCCCGGCAAGGAAGAGCACAATGATCAAGATGGTCAGCGTCAGCCAATACCAGGGCGTGCCGTTGGAGTTGGAAAAGATGGGTATCCCGTCGGAGCCCACACCGGGGGGCCTGCCCACGTTTTGGAAACCCACCTGCCCCTTCATGGCGGGGATCAGTGTGGCCAGGATGCGGATGATCTCGCCAAAGCCAAGGGTCACGATTGCCAGGTAGTCACCGCGCAGGCGCAGGGTGGGGATGCCCAGGATCACGCCCACGGTCATGGCCACCACAATGGCCAGCGGGATGGTCCACAGATACGGAACCTTGAAAAAGGGCGAGTCCGGGCTGGTCAGCATGGCCGCCGTATAAGATCCAACCGCAAAGAACGCGATGTAGCCCAGGTCCAACAGGCCGGCGTAGCCGATGACCACGTTCAGGCCGACGGCGACGAGCGAATAGACCGCCATGGTGAACAAGGCCAGCGGGAAGTCGTTGCCGGGTTCGGTGGATAGGATCGGCGGGTTGATCAGGGGCAGCGCGTACGCAATCAAGACCACGACAATGAGGTAAAGCCATTGTTTTTGTCGCGGCATGGCCTGCCATTTTTCGCTCCAGCGGCCAAACCAGCCGCCGCGCCCCGTTGCGTCGGCGCTCCCGCCGGGAATTTTCTCGGACGCCTGGCGATCGGCCGCAGCCTGGCTGGCCTTGGCCCCGGGCAGGGGTGTGGGTCCGTCTGTGGTGCTCATGCCTTACTCCTTCCCAGGGAGGTGCCCAGGATTCCTTGCGGCCGAACGAGCAGTACCAGGACGAGCACCACAAAGGCGACGACGTCGGTCCACTGCGCACTGCCAAGGAGAATCTGTCCGTAGTTGCCGATCAGGCCCAGCAGCAAGCCGCCGAGCAGGGCGCCGCGGACGTTGCCGATGCCGCCCAAGACGGCCGCGGCAAAGGCCTTGATGCCAAGGATGAAACCGCCGTTGTACTGCACGCCGGAGGGGATCTTCATGACGTAGAACAGGGCGGCCGCGCCGGCCAGGATGCCACCGATGATGAAGGTGGTGATGATGATCCGTTCCTTGTTCACCCCCATCAACGTGGCGGTGTCCGGGTCTTGGGCGACGGCACGGATGCCGCGTCCGGTCCGGGAGCGCCTGATGAACTGGTCCACGCACACCATCATGATGACGGCCGCGACCACGATGATGATCTGCTGGGAGTCGATGATGGTGCCAAAGACTTCAAAGATGGGAGTCGGAATGAACATGGTCAGCGCCGGCTCCGGGAGCGGGCCCCGCCACAGGAAGATCAGGTACTGGATGACGAAGGAAGCACCAATGGCGGTGATCAAGTACACCAGGCGGGGTGCATTGCGCTTTCGCAAGGGTCTGTAGGCCAAACGTTCCAAGAGGAATGCCGTCACGGCGGAGGCCAGGATGGCTGCCAGGAGGGCCAGGAGGAGATTGAGAATGATGGAGCCCAGACCCAGGTTGGGGGCCGATGGGCCAAACCCCAGGAAGCTGAGCGTGAAGAAGACCGCGTAGCAGCCCATGATGAAGACTTCCGAGTGGGCAAAGTTGATCAAGTTCAACACGCCGTAGACCAGCGTGTAGCCGAGGGCCACAAGCGCATAGATCGCGCCGAAGGTCAGTCCGTCAAAGGTGGCACTCCAGAAATTCTGGGACAGTGCCCCGACGTCAAAATTGATCCAGTCATTGTCCGCAGGGAGGGCGGATAAAACGGAGAGAGCTGTTGAAATCATAAGTGGTTCCAGATCCAGTCAGGCCCGGAACATCCTTGTTCCCGGCTTCACTCATTGAACGGATAGAGGTGGCTGTAACCAGATAAATGCTGTGGAGCGCCCACGGAGGACGCCCCACAGCATTCATAGGGTGCGGTTGCTAGCCGATGGCGCCGATCGGAACGATCTTTCCGTCCTTGACCCGGTAGCCGTAGACGGCGGGTGCCTGCAGCTCGCCCTTGTCATCCCACTTGTAGTGCTTGCTCAGTCCCGATGCGTCGTAGGTCTTGACCCAGTTGAGGAGCTTTGCGCGGTCCTGGTTGCCCTTGTCGATTCCGGCCAAGAGCACGGTGGCGGCGTCGTAACCTTCAATGGAGTAGGTGCCGGGCTGGGCGTTTGTCAGCGAGGTGTAGGCGCTGGCAAACGTGGGGATCAATTCACCGGGGATGCAGGGGCAGGTGAAGAAGGCGTTGGCCGAGGCATCGCCTGCCTGCTTGATGAACTGGTCATCCTTCACGCCGTCGGGGCCCACAAAGGCACCCTTGAATCCCTTGGCCACCAACTGCTGGTCAAACGGTGCGCCTTCGGCAAAGTAGCCCGAGTAGAACACAGCGTCAGCCTTGGCGTTGATGATCTTGGAAATCGTGGCCGAGAAGTCCTTCTGGCCCGTGGTGACCTTGTCGTTGCCGATCATGGCACCGCCCAGTGCGGCCGTGGTGGTCGCGCCCAGGCCGATGCCGTAGTCGGAGTCATCCTGGACCAGGTACACCTTCTTGGCACCGAGCTTCTCGGTCATGAACTTTGCAGCGGCCGGGCCCTGGACGGCGTCGTTGCCCAAGCCGCGGAAGAACGTGGTCCAACCGTTCTTGGTCAGGTCCGGGTTCGTGGCGGCCGGGGTGATGTGCACGAGCTTGACCTGCTCGAAGATGTTGCCCGTGGCCTTCGACTCACCGGAGAACGGCAGGCCGATGACTCCGATGATGTCGCTTTCCTTGGTGGCCTGGGTGACCAGGCCGGTGGCCTTGGTCGGGTCGCCTTCGGTGTCAAATTTCTTGAACGCCACCTGGCAGCCGGCATTGGCCTTGTTGTGTTCGTTGATGGCCAACTGGATGCCGTTGTAGATGTTGATGCCGAGCTGGGCGTTGGCGCCGGTTTCGGCACCGATGTACGCCAGCGTGGTATTTGCCGGACAGGTGGCCTTGCCGTCGCCCGCCGGGAGCACGGCGTCTTTCGGCGTTTCAATCGATGTCAGGACCGGAATATTGGTGTTCAGCCCGTCCCCGACCGCAGCCCCGCTCGAGGAGCCCGGGGTTGCCGCCTGGTTTGCACAGGAAGTCATCAAGAGCGCCACGGTGGCTACCGTGGCAAAGGTTGTCATTACTTTCTTGCGGTTCATAAAATCGCCTTCCGAAGTACATGCACGATGCCCGCCGGACGCCGTCGTCCCGCGTGGCCATACGGTTCACGAGAACTGACACTACCCCGCCAAATGTGGCACAAGACACATTTGTGCGTAAAGATCTGGTAACAGATGGTTATCTTGCGTGTTTCCGGACGACGCCGGCCCCGGGGACAAGAAAAAACCCGCCTCCGGTGGGAAGCGGGCTTATTTCTTGCAGGTGTTGGTCTCGTCATGCTCGACCACGGGCGGCCGAGCATGACGAGACCTGGAGCTGCGTCAGCTGAGGGTGGCGATGGCCTTGTTCAGTGTTGCGGACGGGCGCATGATCGCGGCAACCTTGGCGGCGTCCGGGTGGTAGTAGCCACCCAGGTCGACCGGGGAGCCCTGGACTGCGGCGAGTTCACCAATGATGGCGTCCTCGTTCTCCGTCAGGTCCGCAGCGACGGCGGCGAAAGCCGCAGCGAGCTCGGCGTCGACAGTCTGGGCGGCCAATTCCTGGGCCCAGAACTTGGCCAGGTGGAAGTGGCTGCCGCGGTTGTCGATCTCGCCGACTTTGCGCTTCGGGGACTTGTTCTCCAGCAGGAACGTGCCGGTGGCGCGGTCCAAAGTGTCGGCAAGGATCTGCGCGCGGGCGTTGCCCTTGCTGACGGCCAGGTGCTCGAAGCTTACGGCCAGGGCAAGGAATTCGCCCAGGCTGTCCCAGCGGAGGTGGTTTTCCTTGATCAACTGCTGCACGTGCTTGGGTGCGGAGCCGCCGGCACCGGTCTCAAACAAGCCACCGCCCGCGATCAACGGAACGATCGAGAGCATCTTGGCGCTGGTGCCCAGTTCCAGGATCGGGAACAGGTCGGTCAGGTAGTCGCGCAGCACGTTGCCGGTCACGGAGATGGTGTCCTCGCCGCGGCGGACGCGCTCCAGAGTGAAGGCCGTGGCCTTTTCCGGGGACATAATCTGGATGTCCAGGCCCTGTGTGTCGTGGTCCTTCAAGTACTCGTTGACCTTGGCGATCAAGTTGGCGTCGTGCGCGCGGGTCTCATCGAGCCAGAACACGGCGGGGGTGGAGGAGGCGCGGGCCCGGGTGACGGCGAGCTTGACCCAGTCGCGGACCGGGATGTCCTTGACCTGGCAGGCACGCCAGATGTCGCCGGCGTCGACGTTGTGCTCGATGAGGACGTTGCCGGTTGCGTTGACGATCTGCACGGTGCCGGCCTCGGCGATTTCGAAGGTCTTGTCGTGGCTGCCGTATTCCTCGGCAGCCTGCGCCATCAGGCCAACGTTCGGAACGGTGCCCATGGTGGTGGGGTCGAAGGCGCCGTTGGCACGGCAGTCATCGATCGTGACCTGGTATACGCCGGCGTAGCTGCTGTCCGGCAGCACGGCCAAGGTGTCGTGCTCCTGGTTGTCGGCACCCCACATGTGGCCGGAGGTGCGGATCATGGCCGGCATGGAGGCATCCACGATCACGTCGGAGGGGACGTGCAGGTTGGTGATTCCCTTGTCGGAGTCGACCATGGCCAAGGCGGGGCCGTCGTCGTACCCCTTCTTGATGGCCGCTTCGATGCCCTCGCGGACATCGGCCGGCAGGGCGCCGAGGCCGTTGATGATGGAGGCCAGGCCGTTGGCCGGGCTCAGGCCGGCGGCGGCCAGTGCGTCGCCGTAGTTGGCGAAGAGCTCCGGGAAGTACGCCTTGACGACGTGGCCGAAGATGATGGGTCCGAAACCTTCATCATGGTGGCCTTCAGGTGGGCGGAGAACAGGATGCCCTCGTCCTTGGCGCGGGCCACCTGTACTGCCAGGAATTCATCCAGGGCGGCGGCGCGCATGACCGTGCCGTCAACCACTTCGTTGGCCAGGACCGGGAACGCGTCCTTCAGGACGGTGACCGTGCCGTCGGCGGCAACAAACTGGATCTTGATCTTGTCATCGGCTTCGATGACCACGGACTTCTCGTTGTGGCGGAAGTCGCCGTCGGCCATGGTGGCGACGTTCGTCTTGGAGTCGGCGCTCCAGGCACCCATGGAGTGCGGGTTGGCGCGGGCGTAGTTCTTCACCGAGAGGGGGGCGCGGCGGTCCGAGTTGCCTTCGCGCAGCACCGGGTTCACGGCGCTGCCCTTGATCTTGTCGTAGCGGGCGCGAACGTCCTTTTCCTCGTCGGTGGAGGGGTCATCCGGGTAGCCCGGGAGGGCGTAGCCCTGGCCCTGGAGTTCGGCGATGGCCGCCTTCAGCTGCGGGATGGAGGCGCTGATGTTCGGCAGCTTGATGATGTTGGCGTCGGGGTTCTTGGCCAGGGCACCCAGTTCGGCCAAGGCGTCGGCAATGCGCTGGTCCTCGGCGAGGTAGTCGCCAAAGACGGAAATGATGCGGGCGGAGAGCGAGATGTCGCGGGTTTCAATGTCAACGCCCGCGGTGGAGGCAAAGGCCTCAACGATCGGCAACAGTGAGTAGGTCGCCAGCATGGGCGCTTCGTCGGTGTGGGTGTAAATGATCTTGGCCATGGGTGGGGCGTCTCCTACAAAAAATCAACGGATATCTGCGAAACTACAATGATTTCTTTCCCCTCTAACTTACCCGAGGAGACCCATTTACCAGCTATTGCCTTTCCCGGGATGAAGCGCCAATCCGTGAGGTGAGCCTCGATGACTGTGCAGCGGCGCGTTTTTGGTCGTAGCGTGGGGAGCATGGAACTCAAAGGAAAATTCGCCCAGGCCGTGAACGATCAAGTCACCATGGAGTTGCAGGCTGCCGTGGTGTATCGCCAGCTGTCCATCGAAATGGATGTGAAGAACCTGCCCGGCATGTCCAGCTGGTTCTCGATCCAGTCCGGAGAAGAACTCGAGCACGCACAAAGGTTCACCGACCACATGACGGACCGCGCCGCGGCTCCAAAGATTGGCACCATAGAGGCCCCGGATCTCACCATTCCCACAGTCCTGGCTGCGTTCAAGGCCGCCTTGGAGAATGAAAAGAAGGTCTCCGAATCCATCCGCAACCTCTACCGGATGTCCCAGGAGGTGGGCGATATCGACTCGATCCCGCTGCTGAACTGGTTCATCAACGAACAGCTGGAGGAAGAATCTTCGGTCAGCGAGATCATTGGCCGCATTGATTTGATTGGCGACGACGGCGACGGCCTCCTGCGCCTGGATGCCGAACTGGGCGCCCGCCAGCCCGGCGCGGAATAGCCACCTCCCACCAACGCCGTCTCACCTTTGGCGCAATTTTGCCCGACGCCGTCTCAGCTTTGGCGCTGTTTTCACCAACGCCGTCTCACCTTTGGCGCTGTTTTCACCAACGCCGTCTCAGCAAGTGATATGGCGTTCGCTAGTACGACGGCGGCGGGTCACCTTCCTTTGGAA
>JBAUMA010000430.1:0-5087 GCA_049578485.1 Specibacter sp. | reverse complement strand
CCTTCAGGGCCCGTGAGGGAAACCCAACAGCTGTCGGCACTACCCACCATCGCCCATCCAACCCGCAACCGAGGCCCCCGTCGCCTCACATGGACGTGAGAAAGCCTCACATCCTAGTCTGCGAGCTCCCTGGAGCCCCTCCTGCTGCCGACTCGAGCCAGCGGTTCCTCGCCACTGTTCTTGAGCTTGTGGCCATTTGTGCGCAAGGCGCTGGAAATGTCGATAGGTCCGGTCGGATCCGCAGACGATCCAGGATGGCGGGCCGGGTCTCCGCCGGGTCCAACGGCGCTCAAGGGCTTGGCGGCTAACTCCCGTTTCTTGTCCCTTCCCCGTTCGAATGCGCGTGCGGCCGAAACGGCACCAAACATCAATACGGCGCCGCCCAGAAACACCACGACAAGCGAGCGCAGGCGACTGCTGAACTGTTCAACCGCTTGGTCGGGAGATACGACGACCAAGGAAGTATAAGTGTATTGATCCGAGGCGCCGTTTACCTTTTGCAGCTCATAGAGGTTCGTTTCAAGCTCTTTCCCCAAGGCCCTTGCCGTGGCGACAGACCCTGCCGGAGTTGCGGCCGTTCCGACAATGTCAATCAAAAATGAACTTTGGCCGGAAACGCTACGGGTAACGGTGTATTTGGGACTCAATCCTTCGGCGACAAGCTTTTGCCCCATGACCGGATCGTTCAGCCTGGTAATGACCACCTGCACGATCAACGAAGGGTCCGAGGAACGCAGGTATGGATTGTTGCTATTTAGCTTGCCAAGCTTTGGATCCTGGAGAATCTGGTCCTGGGACGGGATGCTTGGGTTGATCAGGGCATACGTCATGGTGGAATCGTATGATCGCGGCGCGAATTGAAAGACGTACACGCTCGCAAGCAGGGTGAGGATGACGACTGGCAGGGTAATTATCTTGTGACTCCAAAGAGTCTTGAGAACAGCAAGCGGGCTCATGACCCACCCTTTCCTTGAGACCGGTTTTTGATATTTGTTGCTGCTATTTCTTCGCTTGCATTAAGCGACATCTCCTTCTTGACAAGAATCCAGCCGGCGCCTCCGAGCCCGACCAGTACAGGGTAAACCATGGCGAATGTTGGGAAGGCCAATGAATCAAAGGTCAACGAGCAAATGCCCGCAGCCACGCAGCCTCCCGCCAACGCTCCGACCAGGCTCCTGAGGCTCTCACCCTTGGCCGCCCGGGCGGCCAATACGCTGGTCAGGCCCGGAAACATGAGGTAAACCACGATGCACACGAGTCCTATGGCGCCCATTGAAACCACGACATTGAGATACTGGTTGTCCAAAATATACAGGGCGTTGTCCGGCAAGTAGGTGCCGGGTCCGGTGCCCACCCATGGATGATTGACGAACATTCTGGCCACCCGGGGATAGTTGTCTGTCCGGGTGGTGATTGAGGGATCCGAATCGCCTGCCGTGAAGGAGCTGGTGAGTGTGCTGATCAATCCGGGAATGGCCAAGAACAGCCCGCAGAGTGCAATAGGGGCGACAACCAGGGCCCACCGCCTTGCGTTGAGCGGCAGGAAGGGGATGAAAATACCTACGGCAATGACCAAGGCAAGTATTCCCGATCGCGACACTGTCGATGCGACGGCGAAAATCAGGAGCGCTGTGCCTGTCCAGTGAAACCATTTCCGGCCGGTCTTGTCAAAGATTCCGCGCCAGATACTCAGTGGCAGGAGAATGGCCGAGACCACGGCCAATTCAATGGAGTGGAAAGTGCTGCCTGCCACCCTCACCATGAACCCACGGTTCTGAAACGGGGTGGCTCCCCCGTTGTCCGTGAAACCTGGCATCACGGCCTGGATCCATTCCATTGGATTGATCCGCAGGAAGAACTGGATGACGGCCACAATGCTGCAAAAGAAAGCGCCCAAGAGGATGATCCGCACAACTTCCATGGCGTCGTTCATCGACTTGACTGCTTCAGTGATCACCAGAATTAGCGCTGACGACCCCATGAGCAGGATCATCCAGCGATCGGCCGATGCACGCCCTGCAACGGTGCTCCCGCCCGTAAGGCCCATGTAGAGAGCCACGTAGCTGATGCAGGTGCCCACCCAGAGGACCCCAATGCTGAATCTTCCGGGATTGCGGTATCCGAGAGGGTCGTGCAAGCCAAAAAGGACCGAACAAATCCACAAGCAAAACAAGATCACGGCCAGCATAAGTGGCACCGTCCCCGCCGCACCAAGCGGCTTCAACACCATGTTGTGGGGAAAGACAAAAATGCTCACAATCACAAACAGCAAATACTTGGACACTCTCGGAGGCGCGTTGAAGTCCAGCACGAACTCATCCGGGCCGGCGCGCCGCACCCACCCGATGCCTTTGGTCACGAACCCCTGATCGCTCATGGTTGCCCAACCCGTCCTCCCACAGTCGGCGGATCCTCCATGGAACAGGAGTCCTCAATGACCCGGCAGAGCAATTCCGAAGACTCCTGCCAACTAATTTGTACACTCGCAGCGGCGGCCTTCGCCCTGGCCGCAATATCCGGATAAGCAATCGTTGCCTCCAGCGCAGAGGCGAGGTGGTAGGGGGTGGCTGTGGCCCACACGGCGTGGGGGCTGTCCAGATCCAACCGGGCCAATGCCGAGTCATTCATGACAGGAATATTGCCAGCCGAAATCAGCTCCCCAGCAACTAGTGAAATGTTGGTGAATGACATGACCAAGCTTGCCACGGTGGTGTTGTAGAGATCGTTGAGTTCCCCTGGCGGCAGGTTGCCGTGACTGACCACTGGAACATCCCACCCGGCGACATTGTCACCATACACATGGATCACCTGGCCTGGATTGTTTCGCCCGAATATCTCCAGCGCTTTTTTCCCCAACAAGTATCCACGCCTATCGGCGGATTTCTTCGCGTAGAAAACCACGCCATTTCTCGCACCACCATTGGCCGGCCGGGGAGTCGCATGGTAAATGTGGTTGTCGCAGCCAAATGGCACCGTGGCGTGAATGGGGGCACCGCATTCGCTCCGGATGGAACCGGCAACCATGTCACCCAGCGCGATGTTTTTGAACCCAAATCTATAAGTGTCCTCGGCCAACGCGTAGAGGGCCCCCCTGGGGTAGAAATAGGGCTCAAAGTCTTGGATGAAATAGAATTTGTGTGGAACGGCACTCATCCGCGACGCCACAACGTGTGCCGATTGCCAAGAGCTGGCAATGACTACGTCAAGAAAGCCAGTCGGAGCTGTTGCACTTAAAACGTCGGCACCCAGCCACGGCCAACCATTTCGAATTACCCCTTCATGATGACTTACTTCATCAGAATTCTTGTCGTATAAAAGGATCGTGCAATGATGTCCTTGCTCCATCATGGCGGCGATCATTCGGAATAGGGTTGTGTGCCCCCCTGACCCTTGTTGCGGCGGCGCGCAAACCCACCCAATATTGAGCTTGCCGTCGGCACCACCCCCGGCTTCTTTGGCGCCCAAATCAGGGAAAGCCATCATGCCAGAATCCGCCACGTCGCCGTCCCTCAGTGGGAAGTCGAGTTCGCCCAGCTGCAATCGGTCCGCCAACCTTTCAATGCTCCGTTTACAGACGCGTCGGGCGACGCTGCCCGTTCCGTGCATGCGCAGCTGATCAACCAACCGACCTAAGGATTGCTTGGCCATTCCAAAGCTCCATCCATTCAAGAAGATACCCAAACTTGTTCATCATTCCCCGACCCGTGGCCTCTCCACCACTGACGCGGGGCAGGCCACGGCTGCCTGCTAGAGGCCGGTAGCCTTCCATCGGAATCGCCGATAGTCGTTTCCCAACCGATACGCTGCGGCCCGGGCGAGCAAGACCGGCGAACGCCTTGAGCCGCTCGCCCCCAATTCCATTGATTTTTGGAGGGTTGGACCATGCGGCAACCGGTTCAGGTCGCCGGCAATCGTGCGGGCAAACTCCAAATATCCGCGAACTTCGGCCGAGTCACCGCGGCCCCTGACAAAAGCTTGGCAAGCCCGCGCCACGGCTTCGTTGGCGACAGCGTGCAGAGACGTCTCCAGCCTCCTCGAAGCCGTTGCCTGGTGTCCTTCACCGTCCGTGAAGAGCATTTGGAAGGCGGCGGCCCGCTCGTCAAGGTCAGTCATCAAGTCGACCTTCCTTGCGGACAAGCTGCCCGAATGTTCCCGGTGCCACGCCTGGTCCGCGCCGTCTATCCACCCGACGTCGGAGGCTCGGGCAATCCTCATCCACATTTCCATGTCATGGGTGTGCGCCAACTCTCGCTGGCCGCCGACGTGGCGAACCACGGAAGTTCGCATAAGCACCTCGGGCGATGTAATGCAGTTCACGCCCAGAACGCAGCGGTAGTCCAGCCAGCTTTCCCCGGCCCAGACAATCCACGAGCGAACCTTCCGACGGAACCAAGGGCGGCGAAGCTCACCTTCAAAGTGGATTGGGTGTCCATACACCAAGCCAACCCGTGGAAATGCCTGTGCAAGGTGGACGGCACGGGCGAGGGATCCCGGGGTCAAGGCATCATCGGCGTCCAGGCGAACGAGGAATTCTCCTGTTGCCATGGCCAGTCCGTCATTGAAGGTGCCTACCGGTCCTGTGTTCTTCACGTGGCCCAATACGCGTACCCGGTTGTCCTTCCTTGACAATGCCTGCGCCTGCTCCAGTGAATCGTCGGTGGAAGCATCATCGACGATGATCACCTCTACGCTCACGCCGGACTGTTCCAGGGCACTATTAACTGAGAAGGGCAAGAATCTCGCGTAATTAAAGCAAGGAATAACGACACTTACCGTAGCTGCGCCCGGGAGCATGGGTGGAAGGTCCCTGCTTCGTACTTGTGCCATCGGTGCCGGTGCACTCGCCGGTTGGAAAATGCTCATGAGACCTGCCACCATTCACCACTCCCCCATAGGAACCGAATATTGAAATTCTTGGTCAGAAAGGACAACTAACCTACTTGGAAACGTCAAGATCCGTCTTCCTTTCAACGAGGGATTCGGATGAATCGGCTGCGTCGGGGACCGAATTTTCCTGAATCCTTCCTGCTTCGGCTGTGGCGTTGGCGATCTTAAGGAACCACCGGCCGATCAGCAAAGCATATAGG
>JBAUMA010000429.1:0-4115 GCA_049578485.1 Specibacter sp. | reverse complement strand
CGTCAGCTGCGGGAGCTTCGGTGGTTTCGACGGCGGCCGCGGCGCGGGTGGTGCGCTTGACCGGAGCCTCTGCCGCGGGGGCGGTCTCAGCCTTGGGGGCTTCCGCCTTGGCGGTGCGCACCGGGCGGTCTGCCACGGAGGAGCCGCGCTGGTGGGCGGAGATGGCGGCGACAAGGTCGCCCTTGCGCATCCTGGACCCACCGGTGATGCCCAACTGGCCGGCAAGTGCCTGCAACTGCGCCAGCTTCAACCCTGCCAGGCCGGCCGATTTGGCGGTCCCAGCGGATTTTGCGGTGTCGTCCAACTCAGCTGCGGTGGTGCCTGCGGCTGATGTAATGGTTTCGGTCACGAAGGATCCTTCCCCCTCGATGGCGGACCCCTTTGAGCGGGGCCGCGATGATTAGTGTCAGTTGTTCCGCCGCTGCCGCACTGGCTGGGGCTAGGAAATCAACTGAGGTTCCAACTCACACGTATCAAAGATTGACGCGGTGGAGTTGGTGGATTCACCCTTTAATCGTCCTGCCACCGCCTTCGAAGGCAATGACGCGGATAAGGATGGCATCAAAAGAGGGTGCATGAGCTTTGAGAAAATATCTTTGACCAACAAGCATTGACAAAAGTCAGGCTTGAAGCGCTTATGAACCCGGATGCACTTCTACTTTAGCACCATCAACGTCAACGGCGAGCCGAAGAACACGCCACGACACGCCACGGGTCCCCTGCGCTTGTCCTGGTGCACTGCGGCCGGCGATGAAATCGATAACAGCATCCGCCTCCGCCGCACCGTTGGCCAGGGCCATGACAGTGGGACCGGCTCCGGAAATGAACGCCGCATGGCCACCGGCACGCAAGTCCGCCACCAGGGCGGCGCTCTCGGGCATGGCCTCGGCGCGGTAGTCCTGGTGCAGGTAGTCGCGGGTTCCGGCGGCCAGCAGCTCAGGGGCATCCTTGAGCGCATGGATCAGCAGGGCCGCACGCCCGGAGTTCGCCGCCGCATCGGCGTGGGGCACGGAGTCCGGCAGCAGCCCGCGGGCATGTTCGGTCTTGACCTCAAAGTCGGGGATGGCAACCACCGGGATGACGGCGGAAGACGGCGTGACCTTGGTTGAGGAGAAGTCGGCGCCATCGCGCCAGGAAATGGCAGCCGCGCCAAAAATGGCAGGGGCAACGTTGTCCGGGTGCCCTTCCATCTCCGAGGCGAGCTGCAGCACCCAGTTCGAATCCTGCCTGTCAGCTGGGTCCACCAGCGCGTTGGCGGCCGTGATGGCAGCCACGATGGCAGAGGCCGAGGAGCCCAGCCCGCGCCCGTGGGGAAGCACGTTGTCCGCTGAAATCCTCAACCCGGCACGGCGGTAGCCCAGCCGGGCAAACGCCAGGTCAATAGCCTTGACCACCAGGTGGCTGGCGTCGCGCGGCAAGTCGGCAACACCTTCCCCACGCAGGTCAAACTCAAGAACCCCGCTCCCGCCGTCGAACGTTTCAGGCAAAGTCGACACGCTCAGGGTGTCGTACAGCGAAACTGCCAGGCCCAGCGAGTCAAAGCCGGGGCCCAGGTTGGCGCTGGTGCCGGGCACCTGCACCGTGGCTGTGACGCCCGGTGCCGGAACTTTCACGGCGGCGGCGGGAAGCGGGGATGTCATGGTCAAACCTGTCATGGAAGGGTATGCTGCTAGTCCGTCAGGCCCAGGGCGGTGGCCACGGTGACGACGTCGAACTCCACCTTGGTGGGTTCCACGGCGCTGCCGTCCGTGTTCTTCAACGCCCAGTCCGGGTCCTTCAGGCCGTGGCCGGTAACGGTCACAACGAACGTCTTGCCGGTGGGAACCTCGCCCGCGGCGTGCTTCTTCAGGATGCCGGCAACGCCCGCTGCGGAGGCGGGCTCAACGAACACGCCTTCCTTGGCCGAAAGCCAGCGGTGTGCGGCGAGGATTTCCTCATCGGTGACCGAATCGATCAGGCCGCCGGACTCGTCGCGGGCAGCGATGGCCATGTCCCAGGACGCCGGGTTGCCGATGCGGATGGCCGTGGCGATGGTGTCCGGCTCCGTGATGGGGTGGCCGGCGACGAACGGTGCGGCACCTGCGGCCTGGAAGCCCCACATGATGGGCGTGTGGGTGGAGACGGCGTCAAGCGTGCCGGCTGTGGCGGATTCGTAGGGGGCGCAGTATTCCTTGTAGCCCCTCCAGTACGCGCTGATGTTGCCGGCGTTGCCCACGGGCAGCACATGGTAGTCGGGGGCGTCGCCCAGGGCGTCAACCACCTCGAACGCGCCCGTCTTCTGACCCTCGATGCGGGCCGGGTTGACCGAATTGACCAGGAACACCGGGTAGGACTCGGCCAGTTTTCGGGCCACGTCCAGGCAGTTGTCAAAGTTGCCGTTGACCTGCAGGATGGTGGCGCCGTGGGCCACGGCCTGGCTCAGCTTGCCCATGGAGATCTTGCCCTCGGGCACCAAAACGGCACACGTCAGGCCGGCCTGCTTGGCGTAGGCGGCCGCCGAGGCTGAAGTGTTGCCCGTGGAGGCGCACACCACTGCCTTGGCTCCGGAAGCTACGGCCGCCGTCATGGCCATGGTCATGCCGCGGTCCTTGAAGGAACCGGTCGGGTTCATGCCCTCGACCTTCAGGTACACCTTGGACCCCGTCAACGCCGAGAGGTGCTGGGCGAACACCAATGGTGTGCCGCCCTCCCCCAGCGTGATGATGCGGGTTTCCGCAGTTACCGGCAAACGCTCTGCATATTCGCGGACTACTCCGCGCCACTGGTGAGCCATCAGACTCCCTCCACCCTCAAGACACTCGTTACGGAATTAATGACGTCCAGGCCCTTGACGGCCTCGACGGTTGCTGCCAGGGCAGCCTCGCTGGCACGGTGCGTGACAATGCGCAGCTCGGCCGAACCGTTTTCACGCTGGGCCGGTTCGCGATGAACCGTCTGGCGCATGGTCTCAATGGAGACCCCGTGCTCGGCAAAGAGCGCCGTGATCTTGGCCAGGACACCGGGCTGGTCCGCCGCATCCAGGCCGATGTAGTACTGCGTGGTGACGGCGTCGATGCCCAGCACGGGCAAAACGCCCGTGGTGGTCTCGGTGCGACCGGGGCCGCCAAGGACCATGCGCCGGGCCGCCGAAACAACGTCGCCCAAAATGGCCGACGCCGTGGGCGTGCCGCCCGCGCCCTGGCCGTAGAACATGAGCTCCCCGGCGGACTCGGCCTCGATGAACACGGCGTTGAAGGCACCGTGGACTGCAGCCAGGGGATGTTCGCGGGGAATCAGGGTGGGATGAACGCGCACGCTCACGCCCGTGGTGGTGTCGCCGGCGGCGTTGCTTGTTTCCAGCTTTTCGGCGATGGCGAGGAGCTTGATGACGAAGCCGGCGTCCTTGGCCGCGGCAATGTCATTGGCCGTCACTCCGGTGATGCCCTGACAGTTCACGTCCTCCAGCGCAAAGCGTGTGTGGAAGGACATCGAGGCCAGGATGGCGCCCTTGGCGGCGGCGTCGTGGCCCTCGATGTCAGCCGTGGGATCGGCCTCCGCGTAACCGAGGCGGGTGGCCTCGGCAAGCGCGTCGGCAAATTCGGCGCCCGTGGTGTCCATGGCGTCAAGGATGAAGTTGGTGGTGCCGTTGACGATCCCCATGACGCGGGTGATCTTGTCCCCGGCCAGGGAATCCCGGATGGGGCGCAGGATCGGGATGGCCCCCGCCACGGCGGCCTCGTAGGAAAGCTGCACGCCGGCGGCGTCGGCCTTCTCATAGAGGCTGGGGCCGTCGACGGCCAGCAGGGCCTTGTTTCCGGTGACCACGGTTGCGCTGTGCTCGATGGCTTCCAGGATCAGTGTGCGTGCCGGTTCCAGCCCGCCCATGAGCTCAATGACCACGTCGGCGCCACGCACCAGGGCGGAGGCATCGGTGGTGAACAGGTCCCGGGGCAGGTCAACATCACGGGGGGCGTCAATGGTGCGAACCGCAATGCCCGTCAGTTCCAGACGCGCTCCCGTGCGGGCCGCCAGCGCGTCTGCATCCTCGAGCAAAATGCGGGCCACCTGGGCGCCCACATTTCCGGCGCCCAGCAGGGCCACCTTCAGGGTTTTCGTCGGTGCGGACACAGCGGTGT
>JBAUMA010000428.1:0-4792 GCA_049578485.1 Specibacter sp. | reverse complement strand
CCGGCCACCCCGCCGCTACTCGATGTACGTGGGTTCTTACTTGGCTTCCCACCAGGGGGTCATAACCGCTCGGGCCAGGGTGTGGCCCGAGAGATTGAATCCGAGGAATGCGGGGGTTGCGCTCTCCGGAAGATCCAGCGTCTCGACGTCGAGGGCGTGGACGGCGATGAAGTAGTTGTGCTTTCCGCTGCCGGCCGGCGGGGCCGCGCCCAGGTAACGCTTCAGGCTTGCATCGTTGTTAAGCTGGAGGGCGCCCTCCGGCAGGGAGGAGGCGTCGCCGTCGCCCGCGCCGGTTGAAAGCTCCGTTACGCTGACGGGAATGTCGGCCACGGCCCAGTGCCAGAATCCGCTGCCCGTCGGCGCGGTGGGATCATAGACCGTGACAGCGAAGCTCTTCGTGCCGGCCGGAAAACCGGACCAGGACAGCTGGGGGGAGGTGTCCGAGCCGCCGGCACCAAAGATGCCGCTGACCTGGGGTGTGGGAAGGACTTCGCCGTCCTTGACATCAGTGCTGCTGACGCTGAAGCCGGGCACGTCGGCGATCAGATCATAGGGTGTGGTTGTCATGGTTACTCCTAGGTGGGTTTTGTGTGAATGGGTTAGGGGATGAGGATGCCGCGGCCGCGAATGCGTCCGTTTTCCAAGTCCGCGATGGCATCCAAGGCGGCGTCCAGGGGGTACTCGGCGGTGTGCAGAGTCATGCGGCCCTGTGCCGTGAGGGTCATCAGCTCGACGAGGTCGTTGTAGGTCCCGACGAGGTTTCCGACGATGTTGATTTCGCGGGAGATGATGTCAATGGTCGGGACGTTGACGGCGCCGCCGTAGCCGATGACATAGTGCGAGCCCCTGTTGCGCAGCAGCTTGGGGGCCATCAACTCGGCACCGCTTTCGCCCACGAAGTCGAAGAGCACGTGGGCTCCACCCCCGGTAATGTCCAGGACCTGTTTTTGGACGCTGGCATCATCAGTGGCCAACACGGTGTTGTGCGCACCAAGCTTCGACGCCAGTTCCAGGGCCTCCTCGGAGCGGTCCACCACGGTGATTTCCGCCGAGGTGATGGCGGCCAGGCTTTGAACGCCAATGTGGCCGAGGCCGCCGGCGCCCACCACCACCGCGTGGGTCCCCGGATGCAAAAGCTCGGCGGCCTTGCGGACGGCATGATAGGCGGTGAGGCCGGCGTCGGCGAGGGCGGCCACATGCCGCGGCTGGAGCCCGGCGTCGAGCTTGACCACGGCGCGCGCGTTGGTGAGCAGCTGGTTGGCCATGCCGCCGTCAACACTAACGCCGGGAAACGTTGCATTTTCACAATGTGAGTCTTGGCCGACCCGGCATGCCGGGCACAGGCCGCAGCTGGTGAGTGGGTGCATGATCACGGCGTCGCCGGGGGCGACGTTTTGGACGGCGCTGCCCACGGCCCGAACCCAACCCGCGTTCTCGTGGCCGAGGGTGTAGGGAAGGTGCGGGTTTTGGATGCCTGACCACTGGCCTTCGATGATGTGCAGATCGGTGCGGCACAGGCCTGCAGCGCCCACATCGACAATTACGTCCCACGGGCCGGTGATCTTCGGCTCGTCTACTTCGTCCAGCATGGGGTGTTCCCCATATGTGTGGAGTCTCAGGGCTTTCACGTGGCTCCTCCTCGAGCTCGTGCATCAGAGGAATTCTCGATGCGACGTTCCCAGACTCGCGGATCCATACCCATTCCCGGAACGCTTATTCTCGGATGTTGAGAACCAGGGACAGGGACTTGGCGGCGACCCGCGCTAGCCTTGAGCCATGATTGAATCGACCCTGTATCTTGACCTTCCGTCCGTAGCGATCCGCCGGATCGTCGTTTCGGCTGTGGCAAATAATATCTACCTGCTCACTGCAAAGCGGACCGGATCCCAGATCCTGATTGACGCCGCGGACGAGGCCCCGGCCATTGCCGCGCTCCTGGGTGCTGCCGCAAACGACGCCGGGGTACCCGCAGAACTCAAGCTCATTGCCACCACGCATAGCCATTGGGACCACATCCGGGCGCTGGCTGGGCTGACGAGGAATATCGGGGTCGCCACTGCGGCAGGAAGGGACGATGCCGCCGCCATCGAGGCCGAAGCCGGCGTCGTCACCGACCGCCTGCTCGACCATGGGGACGTGGTCAATATTGACGGCATTGCGCTCAAGGCGGTTCACCTGCGTGGCCATACTCCGGGATCCATCGCCTACGTGCTGGATGCCACGGAAGAAACCGGAACCACCGTGATTTTTAGTGGAGACTCACTTTTCCCCGGCGGGGTGGGCAACACGGAGCAGGACCCGGAGCGCTTCACCTCGTTGCTCAATGACGTTGAGCAACGCCTCTTCGCGGTCTATCCTGATGACGCCGTCGTCCTACCCGGTCATGGCGAGGCCACCACGCTGGGCGCCGAGCGCCCGGCCCTGCCGGAGTGGCGCGATCGCGGCTGGTGAAAACCACGCTGAGTGTTGCCGATTCTCATTATCCGATACAAGAACTTCTTGACTACACTGACCCGTGCTTAGCATTGGTCTATGTACTTCATCGTCGTAAAATTCAAAACCAAGCCCGACTACACCGAAAACTTCATGGACCTCGTGGGTCCGTTCACCGCCGCCACCCGCGAAGAACCAGGCAACTTGTGGTTTGACTGGTCCCGCAGTGTGGAGGACCCCAGCGAGTTTGTCCTCGTCGAGGCATTCCTCGATGACGACGCCGCCGGCGCCCACGTCAACAGCGAACACTTCAAGGCCGGCCTGGATTCCATGCGCCCGGCTCTTGCGGCCACACCCAGGATCGTCTCCCGCAAGGTCGACGGCGACGCCTGGGGCGAAATGGGCGAACTGCAGATCGGCTGAATCATCTCGGAATACCCTTGATTCGGGTCCCGCCGGGTTTTCGGTTCAAGCGTCGACACGACGTTGACGGCCGTTGATTGGTTGTTCCCCAAGCGGTCTTGTCATGCAGCGGACTGGTCTCGGGCGCGGATTTGGCGGCTAGCCCATGGCTACTCCAGGCTGACTGCTGCGGGGGCATCTGCAGCATGGATGGCATTCCACGGTCTGCGAGAGATCGCCGTCGTGCGTCGCCAATTTGTGTTGTTCGGGGTGTGGTTTCGGTCCGCTCAGCCAAGTTGCCCCCTTGCCCGTTACGCATTTATGTCAACCCATTCTGTGCGGTCAATCACATTGCGATCCGCTGGGAAGGGATACTCGCGTACGCTGATTTGGCTGCCTCAATGACGAGGTGGCGGTGAACCAATCAAAGAAAGCAACGGCGCATGAACTTTGAATCGCACACTATGACCCTGAAAATTTGGGATCACTCGATGATCGACCACACCCTGGAAGCGGCCATTGCCCACGTTTCCGCCAAGGCTAACTCGCCGCAAGACCTGGTGAGGGTTACTCGCAGCGGGCCCAATCTGTACACAGTTTGCGCGACCGGCGGCACGTCAGGCGACTCACTGGTACATCTCAGCTAGAGCCCCCACCAGCCACGCAATGAGTGCCGCCGCAACGCCAAGTTGTGGCGGCACTCATTGGTTTTGCACGTGCCCCCGGCTTAGTTGGCTCTCAAGCAAGGCCGGGGCAGTCCCGCATGTTGCGTCATCTCTCTTGAAGCCTGGCGGCGTCAAGATACTGTTCGGAAATTGCGGGCCTATAGTCTGCCAGGGGAGCCGTGATGGTTTCCAGAGGCCAGTTGGGACGTGTGCCGTACAGGCTCCAGGCGGCCTGTACGGCGGCTCCCCGGGCTACGTATTCGCCGGGTCTGGGCACCACCACGGGGACGTCGAACACCTGGCCGGCCACCAATTGCACGGCCGGATTCTGCACAGCGCCGCCAATGAGCAGAACCCTTGCCGCGTCCGTGCCTGCATCCCGGATAGCGTCGAGCCCGCCCGCCAGTGAGCACAGCATCCCCTCGATCGCGGCCCGCGCGACGTTCGCCCGCGTGGTGGAGGCGATGCTCAAGCCGTGAAGACTGGCCTTGGCCAGGGGCAGGTTCGGCGTCCTTTCGCCTTCGAAGTAGGGCACAAGCACGACGCCGGCACTGCCGGGTTTCGCTGCCATCGCCAGTTTGGCGAATTCCTCAAAGTCAACGCCGAGGAGCTCCGCCGTCGTGCCCAGGATGCGGGCGGCATTAAGGGTGACAGTGATCGGAAGGTACGCGCCGGAGGCGTCGGCAAAGCCGGCGATGGTGCCGCTGGGATCGGCCCCCGCCCGCTCGGCGACGGCAAAGACCGTGCCGCTGGTGCCCACGGAAACCACCACGTCCCCCGCAGCAGCGCCCAGGCCCAAGGCGCTCGCGGCATTGTCTGCCGCCCCTGCGCCGACTTTGATGGCGCCGCGGTCAACGCCCGGCAAAAGGGAGGGGTGGACTGTGCCAATCAAGCCGGACGGCGCGTACACCTTGGGCAGGATGACGTAAGTCCCGGATGAGTCAACGGAGCCGGCTTCGCGGGTGGGCCGGCCGAAGGCCAGTTCAAACAGCTCGAGGTCGTACTGTTCCGTCCCGGGTGACCAGTAGCCGGTGCCGCTGGCATCGGAACGGTCCGTGGCCAGCTGCTGAAGATCGGGACCCAGCGGACTTTCATCCGCGGGGCCGTAGCCGCGCAGGCGCCAGGACAGCCAGTCGTGGGGGAGCGCCACCGCCGCCACCTTCGCGGCGATGGCGGGTTCATTGTCCCGCACCCATCGCACCTTGGTGATGGTGAACGAGGCCACGGGCACGGAGCCGCACCGCCGCGCCAGCTCGCCGGCACCCACCTCGGCGGCCAGCACGGCCGCGTCC
>JBAUMA010000427.1:0-7339 GCA_049578485.1 Specibacter sp. | reverse complement strand
TTCCTGCACACCTCCGTGCTGGCCACGTTGCGCAACACGAGCCGCGAGTTTTACCCTGACCTCGCAGCCTCCGCCGTGGGCCGGCTGGCCATCGTGTCCTCCACCTCCGTCACGGCACCAACCCCCGGCAACGCCAACTACGCCGCCGTCAAGGCCGCTGCCGAAACCTGGGTCCAGGCCGTGGCCGCGGGCTTCGCAGCGGAAGGCGGGGCGGCCGCCGTCGTGCTGGTGGTCAAGGCGCTCGTCGATGATGCCATGCGTGCGGCCGCCCCGGAACGATCCTTTCCCGGTTTCACCGACGTGGCCGATCTGGGGCACACTGTGGTGAAGCTCTTTTCCACTCCGGCAGCCACACTCAACGGCTCGCGAAACGTACTCTCCTAGAAGGTTTGGCAGTGACAACTGACACGATTTCCACCCCCGCCCGCCTGCACGACGCCACCGTGCGCAGCTTTGCCTCGGACAACTACTCCGGCGTGCACCCCGAGGTGCTGGCCGCTCTGGCCGCGGCCAACGACGGCCATCAGGTGGCCTATGGCGAGGACGCGTATACGGCCCGCCTGCACGAGGTCATGTCCGAGCTCTTCGGCAAGAAAGTGGACGTCTTCCCCGTATTCAACGGCACGGGCGCCAACGTAGTGGCCCTGCAGTCGCTGCTGCCGCGCTGGGGTGCGGTGGTGTGCGCCCAAACGGCCCACATCAACTGCGACGAAAACGGCGCACCGGAGCGGGTGGGCGGCATGAAGCTGCTGGCCGTCCACACCGACAATGGCAAGCTGACGCCCGAGTTGATCGACAAGGAAGCCTGGGGCTTTGGTGATGAGCACCGCGCCCAGCCGCTGGCCGTCTCCATCACCCAGACCACCGAACTGGGCACCTGCTACACGCCGGCCGAGGTCAAGGCCATCTGCGACCATGCCCATTCCCTGGGGATGAAGGTCCACATGGACGGCGCCCGGCTCGCCAACGCCGCCGCGTCCCTGAACGTTCCTTTGCGCGAATTCACCTCCGACGCCGGTGTGGACGTCCTGTCCTTTGGCGGCACCAAGAACGGGATCATGTACGGCGAGGCCATCGTGGCGCTGAACCCCGAGGCCGCCGACGGGCTGATCTACCTGCGCAAGATGAACATGCAGCTGGCCTCGAAGATGCGCTTCATCTCCGCCCAGATGCTGGCCATGTTCCAGGACGACCTCTGGCTCAAGTCCGCCGACCACGCCAACGCCATGGCCGCCAAACTGCGTGCCGCCGTCGATGAAATCCCCGGCGTGCAGCCCACCCAGGCCACTGAATCCAACGGCGTCTTTGCAATCCTGCCCGACGGCGTGGCCGACCGCCTGCGCACCGTGTTCCGCTTCTACGATTGGAACGAGGCCGCCCGCGAGGTGCGCTGGATGTGCTCCTTCGACACGACCGAGGCGGACATTGACGCGTTCGTGGCTGCCATCCGCACCGAACTCGGCCTGTAGGGGCGCGGGGCGGGCCGCCGGTTCGCGGCGCGCCTGCACCGGAATCCGGCGGCTACGCCATAATCTGCGAGAGTGAGCTCACAAACGCAGCTTCCCGCTGACTTTCAGTCCGCCCTCGCCTCCCTTCGTGCCGCCCAAACCAGGAGCGAACTGCACCTGGAGGAGATCCCCGCACCGTCCAGACTGGCCCCCTTCGGGGTCGCCATGGGCGCTGAAGTGCTGGTGGACGGCGAGGAGCAGGCCACGGGCCGCTTCATCCTGCTTCACGACCCCAACGGCTCCTCCCTGTGGGAGGGCACGTTCAGGATTGTCACCTATATCCGGGCCCAACTTGAACCGGACATCGGCAACGATTCCCTGCTGGGCAACGTGGCCTGGGCCTGGCTCGTAGAGGCCCTGGCCGAACACGGCGCCGAGCACCGTTCCGCCGGCGGCACGGCAACGCGCATCTTGTCCGAAAGCTACGGCACGCTCGCGGCCCGGCCGGACGCCGTCGACATTGAACTCAGGGCTTCCTGGACCCCAGTCGGCCCAATGGTCCAGGACCACCTGGAGGCCTGGTCGCAGATGGTGTGCACCTTTGCCGGCCTCCCGCCCGTGCCCGACGGCGTGACCCTGCTGCCCCAGCGACGGCGCCAATAACGCACCAAGGCCGTGCAGTCAACACCCGTCCAATGCCATTCGGTAGACTGGATCCATCATGATCGAACCTGTTACCACTTCACACAGTCGCGCCAGAGCTAAAAAATCCACCGTGTTGACGAATATGCCGGATGAAACCGGGGCCGACGTACCCTTGACCTCCGTGGTCATCGACGGCGTCACGGTTGATCTCGGCGACCTGCCCGAGCTGATCGACCTGGACACGCCCCGCGACGGCATTCCCGATGTGGTGAGCACCGAACCGGCCTTGAAGCGTTGCGCCGCCGCCCTCGCCGCCGGGCACGGGCCTGCCGGAGTGGACACCGAACGCGCCTCCGGCTTCCGCTACGGCCAGCGCGCCTTCCTGGTGCAAATTCGCCGTGAGGGGGCCGGCACCTGGCTCATCGACCCCGAAGCCTTTGACAACCTGAAAATTATTGATGAGGCCCTGCGCGGCGTCGAATGGATCCTGCACGCCGCCAGCCAGGACCTGCCCTGCCTGGCCGAGGCCGGGATGTGGCCGGACAAACTCTTTGACACCGAGCTGGCAGCCCGTCTGGCCGGGCTGCCCCGGGTGGGCCTGGGCGCCGTCATCGAGTCGCTGCTCGGCTTCCACCTGGCCAAGGAGCACTCCGCGGCCGACTGGTCCAAGCGCCCGCTGCCCGAGCCCTGGCTGCGCTATGCCGCCCTCGATGTGGAGGTGCTGGCCGAGCTTCAGGAAGAGCTCGTGGCGTTGCTGGCATCGGATGGCAAACTCGACTATGCCGCCCAGGAGTTCCAACACCTCATCGACGCCGGGGTTCCGGCGCCGCGCGTTGACCCATGGCGCCGCACCTCCGGTTCCCACACCGTCCGCAACCGCGTGCAGCTGGCCGCCGTCCGCGAACTTTGGTACGCCCGGGACAAACTGGCCCAGTCCCGCGACATTGCCCCCAGCCGGCTAATCCCGGACACGGCCATCATCGCGGCAGCCAAGGCCATGCCCACGACGGTTCCGGCCCTATTGGGGCTGTCCGGCTTCCACGGCCGCGCGGCCAAGCGGGACGCCCCCAAATGGCTGCATGCCATCCAAACAGCCAAGAACAGCGCGGACTTGCCGCCCCTGCAGGTGTCCAACAACACCCCGCCTCCCCCGCGCGTCTGGGTGGACCGCGACCCCGAGGCGGCCGCGAGGATCGCCACGGTGCGCCCCCTGCTGGCGGACCTCGCCAAGGAATTGACCATTCCCTCGGAGAACATCCTGACCCCCGACTTCCTGCGGCGCATCTGCTGGCGCCCGCCGTCGCCCATCACCGAGGAAACCGTGGCCGCGGCCCTCGCCGAGCTGGGTGCCCGGCCGTGGCAGATTGAAAAAACCCAGGCCATGCTGGCCGGCGCCCTGGCCAATCCCGATCCCCTGCCTCCCAAGGAGCCCAAGGCCCCCAAGAACGACGACGACGCATAGTCCGGCCCAACCGTGGCGCGGTGGTTGCCAACAATTCACTTGTTGTATGCAGCTGCCGCGCCACAGTTCTTTCTTGGCCAAGGCCTGCGGCGCGGGGCCTTGAACTCTAAGTTACTGACGAGTAACATGATGCATGACACAGTCGTCCCGTTGTTTGCGGGAACGGCACTTTTTGTTGTTTGCACTCAAGGAGTTACACGTGAGCCAGAACCGTCAGATTAGGGATGTTGTGTTTGTTGACGGCGTCCGCACCCCCTTTGGGCGGGCCGGTGAAAAAGGCATCTACGCCTCCACACGGGCCGATGACCTGGTGGTCAAGTGCATCCGCGAACTCATGCGGCGCAACCCCGCGCTTCCGGCCGGGCGCGTGGATGAGGTGGCCATCGCCGCCACGACCCAAACCGGTGACCAGGGCCTGACGATCGGGCGTACCGCAGCCCTTTTGGCCGGACTGCCCCAGTCAGTCCCCGGCTTTGCCATCGACAGGATGTGCGCCGGTGCCATGACCGCCGTGACCACCACGGCGTCGGGCATTGGCTTTGGCGCCTACGACGTGGTCATCGCCGGCGGCGTGGAGCACATGGGCCACCACCCCATGGGCGCCGGAGCCGACCCAAACCCGCGCTTCATGTCCGAGCGGATCGTTGACCCGGCAGCCCTGAACATGGGCAACACGGCCGAGAACCTCCACGACAGGTTCCCGGCCATCACCAAGGAGCGCACCGACGCCTACGCCGTGGCTAGCCAGGACAAGCTCGCCGCCGCTTACGCCCGCGAACAAATCCAGCCTGATTTGGTGCCCGTGGCCACGCTCAAGCCCGGCGCCGGTTGGACCGTGAACACCGTGGACGAGCCGCCCCGCCCCGGCACCACCCTGGACGACCTTGCGGCCCTGCGCACCCCGTTCCGCGCCCACGGACGCGTGAGCGCCGGCAATGCCGCGGGCCTGAACGACGGTGCCACCGCCGCCATCCTGGCCTCCGCCGAGGCCGCGGCCGAACTGGGCCTGCCCGTGAAAATGCGCCTGGTCACGTACGCGTTTGCCGGCGTCGCACCCGAGGTCATGGGCATCGGCCCGGTCCCGGCCACCGAAAAGGCGCTGCGCCTGGCCGGACTGACGATCGAGGACATCGGCCTTTTTGAGATCAACGAGGCCTTCGCCGTGCAGGTCTTGTCCTTCCTGGACCACTTTGGCATCGCGGACGATGACCCCCGCGTCAACCGCTACGGCGGCGCCATCGCTGTGGGCCACCCGCTGGCCTCGTCGGGCGTGCGGCTCATGAACCAACTGGCCCGCCAATTCGAGGAGGACCCCTCCGTGCGGTACGGCATCACCACCATGTGCATCGGGCTGGGCATGGGCGCCACGGTCATCTGGGAAAACCCGCACTTTGCGGTGATCGAGCCTGTCGAGATCCAGGCCACCGCAAGCTCAACCACCGAAGGGAGCGCCGCATGAGCGCCAACGACTTCCACCAGCTCGCAGCCCTGTTCCCCGATGAAGTGGTGACCCACTCCTATGTCCAGGACGTGCTGCTGCCGGGCGTGGACGGCGCCCCCAGCGCCGGCACTTTTGCGCTGATCACCCTTGACAACGGCCTGGACCACCGGCGCCCCAGTACACTGGGCCCCAACACGCTGATTGAGCTGGGCACGGTCCTTGAAGCCCAGCGCGAGAGGGCCACCCGGGGTGAGATCGCCGGCGTCGGAGTGACCGGCAAACCGTTCTTCCTGGTTGCCGGTGCCGATCTGTCCGCCGTCAAGAGCCTGAAGGACAAAGAAGCCGGGCGTGCGATGGCCCAGCTGGGCCACGACGTCTACTCCACGCTCAATGACCTTGGCGTGCCGAGCTTCGTGTTCATCAACGGACTGGCCCTCGGTGGCGGCCTGGAGATCGCGCTCAACGCCAACTACCGCACCGTCTCCACCGGTGCCGGCGCCCTTGCCCTGCCGGAGGCATTCCTGGGCCTGGTGCCCGGCTGGGGCGGGGTCTACCTGCTCCCCCGCCTGATCGGCCCGGCCAACGCCGTGACCGTCATGATTGAGAACGCGCTCAGCAACAACCGCACGCTCAGCGGCCCGGCAGCGTTCAAGCTCGGCATTGCCGATGCCTTGTTCGAACCGGCCGACTTTGTGGAGCAGTCGCTGAACTGGGCCGCGCGGGTGCTGGCCGGCGCCGAAACCGTTACCCGCCCCAACGCCGTCAGTGAACCGCTCAGCGAGGAAAACAGCGCTGCCTGGGACGCCGCCGTCGTGAAGGCCAAGGCGTTCGTGGAGGCCAAGACCTCCAACGCTGCGCCTGCCCCTGCACGGGTGATTGAGCTGTTGGAAAAGGGCAAGCACTTCACGAAGGCGGAGTCATTTGCGGCCGAGGACGCGGCGCTGGCGGACCTGATGATGACACCGCAGTTCCGCGACACCGTGTACGCGTTCCTGGACCTGGTGCAAAAGCGCGCCAAACGCCCCGCCGGCGCGCCCGATGCCAAGCTGGCCCGCCCCGTCACCAAGGTGGGCGTGGTGGGCGCCGGGCTCATGGCGGGGCAGTTCGCGCTCCTGTTTGCCCGCCAGCTCAAGGTGCCGGTGGTCATGACCGACATCGATGCCGCCCGCGTGGACAAGGGCGTGGGCTATGTGCACGGCGAGGTGGACAAGCTGCTCGCCAAGGGACGCATCAGCCAGGACGCGGCGAACCGCACCAAGGCGCTCGTGACCGGCTCCGTGTCCAAGGAGGCATTCGCCGACGCGGACTTCGTCATCGAGGCCGTGTTTGAGGAACTCAACGTCAAAAAAGCCGTGTTTGCCGAGGTGGAGGCCATCGTCTCCCCCGAGTGCATCCTGGCCACCAACACGTCCTCGCTGTCCGTGACCGCCATGGCGGCGGACCTGGTGCACCCCGAACGCCTGGTCGGCTTCCACTTCTTCAACCCCGTGGCCGTCATGCCGCTGTTGGAGATTGTGCGGGCGCCCAAGACCGACGACGCCGCCCTCGCCACCGCGTTCGCCACGGCCAAGGCCCTGCGCAAGACGGCCGTATTGGTCAAGGACGCAGCCGCATTCGTGGTCAACCGCGTGCTGCTGCGCCTGATGGCCGAGGTCTCCGCTGCCTTCGACGACGGCACCGACGCCCACGTGGCCGACAACGCGCTGCGCCCCCTGGGCCTGCCCATGACCCCGTTCAACCTGCTGGCCATGGTGGGCATCCCGGTGGCGCAGCATGTCACAGAGTCCCTGCACACGGCCTTCGGGGACAGGTTCCATGTCTCGGCCAACCAGCAGGCACTCATCGATGCCGGCAAGAAGGGATTGTGGGAGAAAGCCGACGACGGCACCGTGTCCATTCCGGCCGACACACTGGCGCTGCTTTCCTTTGGGCACTCGCCTTCCACCGGCGAGGAGCTCTTGCGCAACACGCAGGACGCCCTAGCCGAGGAGATCGGTTTGATGTTGGAGGAGGGAGTCGTGGCCGGCCCCGAAGACATCGACCTGTGCATGATCCTCGGCGCCGGCTGGCCCATGCACCTGGGCGGAATCACGCCCTATCTGGACCGGGTGGGCGCCTCCGAACGGGTCAACGGCAAGCTGTTCCACGCCGCTCCTTAATACCCGGCCACCGCACGACGCCGGCCGCGAACCCAAGGTGCGTGGCCGGCGTCGTGCCTTTTGGCTAAAACCCAGACTTGGCTGGTATGAATAAACTCATGACTCCTGAGCCGTCCCTGACCCGCCGCAACGTCCTCCGCGTCACCACCGCCGCCACGGGGGGCGCCTGTGCCCTGGCCCTGGC
>JBAUMA010000426.1:0-7496 GCA_049578485.1 Specibacter sp. | reverse complement strand
GGTTCCACGTCAGGCCCAGGGACTCCACGAAACCCTTGGCGACATCTTCCCAGTCGGCCGACGGGACGGAGGCGTAGTGCGCGGAGTAGGTGCCGGTGGCGCCGTTGATCTTGCCCAGGAACTCGGTCTTGGCGATGCGGTCCAGCTGGCGGGTCAGGCGGAAGGCCGTTACGGCCAGTTCCTTGCCCAACGTGGTGGGGGTGGCGGGCTGGCCGTGCGTGCGGGAGAGCATCGGCACGGCACGGTTCTCTTCGGCCATCGCTGCGATCTTGGCGACCAGGGCGCGGGCTGCGGGCAGCCAGACGTCCTCGACGGCGCCCTTGACGCCCACTGCGTAGGAGAGGTTGTTGATGTCTTCGCTGGTGCAGCCGAAGTGAACCAGCGGCTTGAGGTGCTCCAGGCCCAAGGCGGGCAGGCGGTTGCCGATGAAATACTCCACGGCCTTGACGTCGTGGACGGTGACCTTTTCAATGTCGGCCAATTCCTGGACTGCGGCAGCATCAAACTCTGTGACGATTGCTCGCAAGCCCTCCTGCTGCTGCGCCGTTAGCGGTTCGGTGCCGGGCAGCACCACGTTGTTCGTCAGGTGGATGAACCACTCAACTTCAACACCTACGCGATCGCGGTTCAAGGCGGCCTCGGAGAGGTAGTCGACCAATGGCGCCACGGCGCCGGAGTAGCGGCCGTCGAGGGGCCCCAGCGCAATGCGCTCGGAGGAAGCGGCCAGGGACTTCCGGCCGGAAGGGATGCGGGCTGTGGCGGATGCGGAATCAGACATGCCTCGATTCTTTCATGGACGGGCATTTCCTCCACAGCCGGGGCGGGAAGCCGGGCTGTCCACACATGTCACATTGCCCCTGGTAGGGGTGTCCAGGCGTCCTTACAGTCGAAGTGTGACGATTTTAAGGAGTGATTGTGGGCTGGATGGATGGTGGGACTGTCGGGATATCCGGCAGTGCGGGGACTGGTGCCGGCGGGCCGACGCCGGACGCCGTTGAGGTGGTGGCACAGCGGCTGTGGGACATAGCCGAGCAGATGGCCTCGATTCGTGTGGGGATGGGGGCGGTGGGGGCCTGGGGCTGGCGGTCGCCGGCTGCCGACGCCTTTCGGGAAAGGCTGGCCGCCGGGACTTCCGCTTTGGCCGGAGCCGAACAAGACGTCCGGATGGCGGCGCTGGCCGCTATGGCTTATGTCAAGTATCTGGAATTGGCCGCGGCCGGGCTTTCCGCCACGGGCCCGCTGTCCGGGCTGCCGCCGGGGCCCGGGGTGGCCGTCCCCACCGTGGGCTGACCTCTGGGATGACGGCCCAGGGGATGACACTGATGAAAGGAGCAGATCGATGACCGACGGCGACGGATCGGGAACCACGTTCACCATCTCCGGAGGTGTCGGATCCATCCAGTACGTCATGGGTGAGATCTCGGAGGCGGGGGTGAAGCTCGCCCGCTTGGCACAACAGCTGGCGCCGCTGGTTGACCGGCTCCGGAGCGAATGGCAGTGGCTGGGCGGGGCTGCGCAGGGGTTGCCCGGCTCATACCAGGCCCTGGACGCCATGCGTGCCGCCGTATGGTCGGCGATGCACGCCCAGGGTGACGCCGCGGACCTGGGGGCGGAGGCGGCCAATGCCTCGAGGAACTACGACGACGCCGAGGCGCGCAACGCCAGCCTGGCTGCCCAACTGGCCAGGATGGGCGCCCTGGGTGCCGGCTTCCAGGTCTGGGCGTCGGGCCCGCTGGCGCCCTTGGTGTTTTGGTCCGAGGTGGTGGCGGGCGGTCACGATGCACGGCGGCACGGTTTGCGGGATGCCGCCGAATCGGGGTTGAACAACGGTCCGGCTTTCCTGGCCGGGCTGCTAGGCCCCGGCACGGCGCTGGCGTACCTGCTCACCCACCTGGGCGCGCCGGATGCCGCGAACGCCGGGGTGGGCCCCGCATTGGTCATGCGGAAATTCCTTGACGCCTCCGGCATGAGCCGGCCAGGCCACCTAGAAATGCGGCGTGTGCCGGCAGTGGATTGGGACGACCGTGCTGAACAGTGGAGCCCGGGCCATGCCGTGCCCGACCCCACCGGCGGTGTGCCCGGCTCGGTTGATTCAACCATCAGCGGAGTGCTCGCCGGCAGCAGGGACGCCTATGGCTATCCGCCGGGATCAATCGGCGTCTCCTTGGTGGAACGCCCCGACGGATCCCATGCGTGGATCGTCAACCTGCCGGGCACAGAGGACTGGTCGGTGGTGGACAGTGACAATAACTGGGATCTGGAGGGCGACATGGAGGCGATGACGGCTGCTCAGGCCGGGGCGTTTGCCCAACGGAACATCATCATCCAGGACCTGATCAAGGGTGCATTGCGGGATGCCGGCGCCCTTCCCACCGACGAGGTGATGATCACGGGGCACAGCGGTGGGGGCATTCATGCCGCGGCAGCGGCGGCGGACCCGGCATTCTTGGCCGAGGTCAACGTCACGATGATCATCATCGCAGGTGCGCCCAACAAAAATCAGCACATCGCCCCCGGCATTGACGTGCTGGATATGGAAAATACCAACGACATCGCCACGGCCGCCGACTATGGGCCCGCACCCGCCTCTTCGACTTGGGTGGCAGTTACCTCCCACCGGCCAGGCGACTCGAACCGGCTGAACCCGATAAAAGCCGCCGGGGGTGCGCACGATCTGGACAACTACCTCGAGGACGCTGCGGAACTGGACCGCAGCAATGATCCGGCCATCCGGGGGTCAAGGGATGCGGTGAACAAGTTCCTTGCCCCCGCCGTGGCGGGCGGACCAGTAACCGTGAAGAAATTTGTCTATCAGGGCCACGATGTCAACGATCCGGTTCCGGCCCGACGGAAGCTCGCACCACCATCCGGGAAGGAGGTGCACGGTGCCCGCTGAGATCAGGAACCGTCAGCGGCGTTGCTCTGACCTTGTCAGTCCGGAGGTCAGCATGGACACGACGCTGATGATGACCGCGGCAAAAATGGCGGTCCAGAAGAAGCGGTCAATGGTGAAATGCACGGGCGTGTAGGAGCTGAGCCAGGACGTCAGCCACAACATGGCAGCGTTGATGACAATGGTGAACAGTCCCAGGGTCAGGATGGTCACCGGGAGCGACAGCACCTTCACTATGGGCTTGACCAGCGCATTGACCACGCCAAAGACCAGTCCCAGGAAAATGTAGGCCAACGCCGTGTTCACCGTTGCGTTGGACGTTTCCAGCCCCGTGGAAGAAGTTTGCACAATGGTGATGCCAGGCAGGATCCAGCCCGCAACCCACAGTGCCAACGCGTTGACGAGGATTCGCACCACAATTTTCAGCATGGCTCCATGATTTCACAAACCGCAGTTTTGTGCGTTCCCCAGGGTGTCGGCAAGGTGCCGGGCACCCACGGTACGCGCACTGACTTAAGCTGGAGGACATGAGCGAAGAATCGAGCCCCCAGCTATCAGGAGTCCACCCCCGCCCCGTGGTGGGCCGCTTGCCCAAGTATGCTGCGGGCAAGCCGCCGGTGGCCATTCCCGGAATGGAGAGTTTCAAGCTCTCCTCCAACGAGAATCCGCTGGGCCCGGTCCCCGCCGTGCTGGAGGTGCTGCGCACAACGCTGGATGTGCACCGCTACCCGGACACCAGCTGCACCGCGCTTCGGAACGCGCTGGGCACGTTCTTGGACATTCCCGCCGAGGACGTGGTGACCGGCGCCGGATCCTTGGGTGCGCTGAACCAGATTTTGGCGGCCTTCGCCGGCCAGAACGACGACGGCACGCCGGACGAGGTGGTGTACGCATGGCGTTCCTTTGAGGCCTACCCCATCTGCGTCGGGCTCGCCGGGGCCAAGAGCGTCCAAGTCCCCGTCAACGCCGACGGCACCCACAACCTCCCCGCCATGGCCAAGGCCATCACGGCGAAGACCAAGGTCGTGTTGCTCTGCACCCCGAACAACCCCACCGGCCCCGTGCTGCACACGGCGGAAACCGAGGAGTTCATCCGCAGCGTGCGCACCGACGTCGTCATCGTCATCGACGAGGCCTACCAGGAATTTGTCCGTGACGAAAACGCCGTGGACGGCATCGACATGTACCGCAAGTACCCCAACGTGGTGGTCCTGCGCACCTTCTCCAAGGCCCACGGGCTGGCCGGGCTCCGGGTGGGCTACTCGGTGTCCCAGCCGGAACTCACCACCTACCTGCGTGCCGCGGCCACCCCCTTCGCCGTCTCCGGGATCGCCGAGCAGGCCGCAGTGGCGTCGCTGGCCAACTACGGCCAGGTTGTAGAAAGAGTACAAAGCCTGGTCGACGAGCGCGACAGGGTGACGGCCGGCTTGCAGGCCCTTGGCTGGGATGTTCCCGATGCCCAGGGCAACTTTGTCTGGCTCAATCTGGGGGCCGATTCTCCCGGGTTTGCTGCCCTGGCGGATAGCCATGGGCTGTCCGTGCGGGCGTTTGGCGAAGAGGGTGTCCGGGTCAGCATCGGCGAGGTCGAGGCAAACACCCGCTTCCTGGAGATCTGTGCTGCCTCTACAAAAGCGCCACGACGTTCCTAGCGGTTAACAAAGGCGTGGAACGCCGGGCAATGCGGATACAGTTATAAATCGAAAATGGAAATATATGCACTCTGCGGAATACATTCCCAATGGGGCATATATCGACACCGACGAGGCGACGCAGCGGGTGTAGAACCCCGCGGTGATTGCGCAGACGAGGAGACGGTATGGGCGCGGCCCAGCAACCAGCCAGTGGCACACGAGAATCCGGGGCCGCCGGCACCACGCGCCCGCAGGCAGGTGATTCCGCCGGCGTGCTGCGCCCCAACGAGGTTGGCGAGGCGGACATGGTCCAGCTCCTTGACGCCAGCGGCGTCCGCCACACCGACGACACCTTCAGCCCCTACATCGAGGCGCTGGATGCAGAAACGCTGCTCGGCTTTTACCGCGACATGGCCCACGTGCGGCGCTTCGACGCGGAGGCCACGGCACTCCAGCGCCAGGGCGAGCTGGCCCTGTGGGTCCCCGTGGTGGGCCAGGAGGCGGCACAGATCGGCTCCGGCCGCGCCATGCGCCCCGCCGACTACGCCTTCCCCACGTACCGCGAACACGGTGTTGCGCTGACCCGGGGCCTGGACCTGGCAGATCTGCTCAAGCTCTTCCGCGGCGTCTCCAACGGCGGCTGGGACCCCCGGGAGAAGAATTTCCATCTGTACACCCTGGTACTGGCCGCCCAGACGTTGCACGCCGTCGGCTACGCCATGGGGATCTCCCGCGACCTGGCGGCCGACCCCGCAACTGAACCGGCCGCCGTCGTGGCTTACTTCGGCGACGGCTCCAGCAGCGAGGGCGACGTCCACGAGTCCATGGTGTTCGCGGCCTCGTACGACGCGCCGGTCGTGTTTTTTTGCCAGAACAACAACTGGGCCATCTCGGTTCCGTTCGAGGTGCAATCCAAGATTCCGCTGGTCAATCGCGCGGCCGGATACGGTTTCCCGGGCATCCGGGTGGACGGCAACGACGTCCTGGCCGTCTACGCCGTGACCCAGTGGGCCCTCGACCATGCCCGCGACGGCCACGGCCCCGTCCTGATCGAGGCCTCCACGTACCGCGTCGGAGCCCACACCACCGCCGATGACCCCACCAAGTACCGCGAAAACGCCGAGGAGGAATCCTGGAAGGCGAAGGACCCGTTGGAGCGCCTTGAAAGCTACTTGCGCGTCCAGGGCCTTGCCGACGACGCGTTCTTTGAATCGGTCAAGAACGACGGCGACGAGCTGGCCGCCCACGTCCGCCAGGCCACGCTGGCCATGGGTGGTGCCGACATCCGCCAAAGGTTTGCCAACGTTTACGCCGAGGCGCACCCCCTGGTGGCCGAGGAACTGGCCTGGTTTGAAAATTACGAGGCGTCCTTTGCCGACGCAGATTCCCCTCAGGGCGGTGCCGCATGAAAACAATGACCATTGCAAAGGCCATCAACGAGGGCCTGCGCGCCACGTTGGCCCGTGACCCCAAGAGCTTCATCATGGGCGAGGACATTGGCGCACTCGGCGGGGTGTACCGCATCACCGAAGGCCTGCAGGCGGAATTTGGCGGGCACCGGGTCATGGACACCCCGCTCGCCGAGTCGGGGATCATTGGTACCGCGATCGGCATGGCGCTGCGCGGGCACCGGCCCATCTGCGAGATCCAGTTTGACGGCTTTGTGTTCCCCGGATTCAACCAGATCACCACGCAGCTGGCCAAGATCCACACGCGCACCGACGGGATGCTCAGCGCGCCGGTCGTCATCCGCATCCCCTACGGCGGCGGGATCGGCTCGATCGAGCACCACTCCGAATCACCCGAGGCCCTGTTCGCCCACACGGCCGGGCTGCGCATCATCACCCCCTCCAACGCCAACGACGCCTACTGGATGATCCAGCAGGCAGTGGAGTGCAAGGACCCGGTTATCGTCTTTGAACCCAAGCGCCGTTACTGGCTCAAGGGCGAGGTGGACACGGAGAACTCACCTGGGGACCCGTTCAAGGCCCACGTGGTCCGCGAAGGCACCGACGCCACCATTGTGGCCTACGGCCCGCTGGTGCCGGTGGCGCTGGCCGCCGCCAACGCCGCGGCCGAGGACGGCCACATCGTGGAGGTCATCGACCTGCGCTCCATTTCGCCGATCGACTTTGACACGGTCGAGGCGTCTGTGAAAAAGACCGGCCGGCTGATCGTTGCCCATGAGGCGCCTACCTTCGGCGGCATCGGCGGCGAAATTGCCTCCCGCATCAGCGAACGCTGCTTTTACTCGCTCGAGGCCCCGGCCATCCGGGTGGGCGGCTTCCACATGCCCTACCCCGTGGCGCGCGTTGAAGAGCACTACCTGCCGGACATTGACCGCATGCTGGAGGCGTTGGACCGCGCCTTCGCATACTAGGAAGGCCACACATGTCGACCCTGAATTTCTTCAAGCTCCCCGACGTCGGCGAAGGACTCCTGGAGGCCGAGATCGTCTCCTGGAAGGTCAAGCTGGGTGACACGGTTGCCGTCAACGACGTCATCGTGGAGATCGAAACGGCCAAGTCAATCGTGGAGCTGCCCTCGCCGTACGCCGGCATGGTGGCACAGCTGATGGTGGCTGAGGGCGACACCGTGGAGGTGGGCACGCCCATCATCGCCATCGGTTCCGAGGCGTCCGTGGAGGTACCCGCCGCCCCGGCTGCCCCAGCCGCAGCGGCCCCGGCCGAGGTTGAGGCCGAGGTCATGAAGCCGCTGGTCGGCTCGGGTCCAAAGGCCGACGCCGTCAAGCGCCGCCCGCGGGCCGGCTCGGCCCCCGCCGTGGCACAGTCCGTGGCCCCCGGAAGTGCCCCCGCCGTCGCCAGCCCCGCGCCCGCCTTGGCGCAGGCATCCGGGCAAGCCCCGGCGTCGTCCGCAAGCAGTGCATCCGCAAAGGCCAACCGCATACTGGCCAAGCCCCCGGTCCGGAAGGCCGCCAAGGATCTTGGCATCGACCTGGCGGACGTCTCGCC
>JBAUMA010000425.1:0-4055 GCA_049578485.1 Specibacter sp. | reverse complement strand
CCGCGGGTGATCATGTTGACCATGTTGTCCGGTCCGGCCTTGCGCTCGGTTGAGTTGTAGCCCGTGATGGCGCCGCACAGGGCCCCGCGGCCGCCCGGCTTGAAAGCATCCAGGGCCGCCTCCAGGTGGTCGCCACCAACGTTGTCAAAGAACACGTCGATACCCTCGGGGGCCGCAGCGGCCAGCAGCTCACGTACGGGGCCGGACTTGTAGTTGAAGGCGGCGTCGTAACCGTATTTCCCGGTCAGCAGGGCGATCTTTTCATCGGTTCCCGCTGAGCCAATGACCCGTCCGGCACCAAGCAGGCGGGCAATTTGGCCGGCGGCCGTGCCCACGGCTCCTGCGGCGCCAGAAATGAACACGGTATCGCCGGGCTGCATGGCGGCAATGGCGGTCAGTCCGACATAACCAGTCATTCCTGTCATCCCCAGGATGCCCAGGTAGAGGGACAAGGGAACGCCGGGAAGCTCGGGAACAATCCGGAAACCGGCCGCATCCTCCTGGACCAGGTCGCGCCAGCCGAATTGGTGCAGCACCACGGAACCGACGGGAACGGTTTCACTGGCCGACTCGACCACGCGCCCGATCGCCCCGCCGGTCATCGTTTCCCCCAAGGCAAAGGGTGCCGAGTAGCTCTTGGCGGCGCTCATGCGGCCGCGCATGTAGGGGTCAACGGAGATGAACTCGTTGGCCACACGGATTTGCCCCGGCGACAGTTCACCCAGTTCACGTTGCACGGTGGTGAAATTCTCCGGGGTGGGCCAACCGATGGGGCGGGAGGCAAGCTGAATCTGGGTGCTTAAGGAGGTGCTCACAGGGAAATCCTTCTGCTGGGAATGCGGGGACCGGCCCCATGGCATATTATGTACTGATTGGTCTACTATATATTAGACCGACCAGTTCACAAAAATGGGGTTCACGTGGGACGCACACAAACTTTCAACACGGCCGAAGTTGTTCGCGCGGCCCGGACCGTCTTTTGGGAGCAGGGCTTTGAGGCCGCCTCCCTGCCCGAGCTGGAGCAGGCCACGGGATTGAGCCGCTCCAGCCTGTACCACGCCTTCGGCAACAAGCGGGGACTCTTTGACGCGGCCGTCGAAAGCTACCTGGTCGAAATCATCCGCCCCCGGCTGCTCCCCCTCACCACCGCCCCGGTGGCGCCCGGCGCGGTCATCGACTACTTCACCTCACTGCGGGCCGGACTCGCCCGGAGCGAGTCCCTTCCCGCAAGCCGCGGCTGCCTCCTGGTGAACGCAGCCGGAGCGCCGATCGCCAACGACGACGCCGTCAGCGACACCATCGCCGGCTACCGGAAGGAACTCCAGACGGCCCTCGACTCGGGACTTGCCGCCCACCGCGGCGACCTCGACGAAGCCCGGCGCCGGCAACTGGCAACCATCCTTGGCTCGCTGGTTGTCGCGGCAATGGCACTGGCCCGGGTCGACAGCAAGCAGGCGGTAGCCACCGTGGATGCGGCCCTGGAACTGCTCAACCACTAACGCCCACGTGACGCCCGCGGTCACGGGACCTTTGACGCTCCCCCGCCTCAGACCTACTCTTATTCCATAGCGCAATATTGCTATTCCACATGACGAAAATCAAGGAGCAATATGTCCACCCCACTCTCCCCCGGCCAGTCCGCACCCGGCTTCAGCCTTCCCGACGCCACCGGCACGCCCATATCGCTGGCCGACTATGCCGGGCGCCAGGTCATCGTCTACTTCTACCCCAAGGCCGCGACCCCCGGCTGCACCACTGAAGCTTGCGACTTCCGTGACAGCCTGGCTGCCCTTCAGGGTGCCGGAGTGGATGTTGTCGGAATTTCGACGGACCTGCAGGAGGCCCTGGCCGATTTTGCCGGCGAGTTCAGCCTCAACTTCCCCCTGCTGTCCGACACCGAGCACCTCACGGCCGAGGCCTGGGGCGCCTGGGGCGAGAAGACCGTCAACGGAACCCCGGTGATTGGTACGCTCCGATCCACCGTGGTGGTCAATGCCGACGGAACCGTGCGAAGCGCCGAGTACAACGTCAGCGCCGAAGGCCACGTTGCACGCCTGCGCAGCGAGCTGGGGCTCTAGCCGGCGCCTCACATCAGCCAATCTGCGGCGCGCACCCATCCAGGGGCGCGCCGCTTTTTTGCTCCCCGGGTAAATTCACACGGGACTGCAGTTGACAAAGCTGGATGTGATGCAGGACACTATTGCATATGCTGAAATAACAGTTCCACGATACGAAAATAGATTTCAGTTCGTATAGTTTACGCCGTGGATGCCAGCATTTGAGGTACAAGGACAGCAAACCCATGTTGCTGCAACAATTCAACGAAGCGGACAAGGAAACCCTTGTCGAAACGCTTCTACCCTGTATTGACAATCGGCGGTGGATTGATGAAATCACCGCTGCCCGCCCCTTCGCCAGCCTGAACCAACTGTTCAGCCACGCTCGCACCGCGGCCAGCCCGTTCACCCCCTCGGAGATTGCCGCCGCCATGGCGCACCATCCCCGCATTGGTGAGCGGGCGGCCGGGAACAGCGCCGAGGCGGAGCTTTCACGGCGTGAACAGTCCGGCGTCGACCCGGCCAACCGCCACATTGCCGTGGCGCTGGCCGAAGGCAACCGGGCCTACGAGGACAAGTTCGGGCAGGTGTTCCTCATCAGGGCCGCCGGCCGGACGCCACAGGAAATCCTCGCGGCCCTCGACCGGCGCCTGGCCAACACCCCCGAGCAGGAAGCCCTCATCATCGCCGAGCAGTTGCGCGAAATCGCCCTGCTGCGGCTCAGGGGCGTGATGGACGCATGAGCTCGCTCATCACCACCCACATCCTGGACACCGCGTCGGGAACGCCGGCCGCGGGGGTCGCCGTCGAACTTTTTGCCGGCAACTCCGGGACCTGGTCACGGATCGCCTCCGGCACCACCGACGCCGACGGGCGGGTCAAGGACCTGGGCCCCGCAAGCCTCCCGGCATCGAACTACCAGCTCCGCTTCGACACCGGCGCGTACTTCGCCGCCAGCAACACCGACACCTTCTTCCCCGAAGTGTCCCTCACCTTTACGGTCCGCGACGGCCAGGCGCACTATCACGTGCCCCTGCTGCTAAGCCCGTTCTCCTACTCCACATACCGAGGTAACTAGTCATGACAAACAACAACATCATCCTGGGCGCCAACCAATACGGCAAGGCCGAAGTCCGCCTCGTCAAGATCACCCGCGACACCGCCCGGCACTCGATCGAGGACCTCAACGTCACCTCCCAGCTGCGCGGCGACTTCGCCGCAGCCCACCTGACCGGCGACAACGCCCACGTGGTGGCCACCGACACCCAGAAGAACACCATCTACTCCTTTGCCCGCGACGGCGTCGGCTCCCCCGAAGGATTCCTGCTGCGCCTGGCCGAGCACTTCACCGGCTCATTCGACTGGGTCAGCGGCGGCCGCTGGGCTGCCGAGTCCTACGCCTGGGACCGCATCCAGGCCAACGGCACCGGCCACGACCACTCGTTCGTGCGCAACGGACAGGAAGTCCGCACCGCCGTCGTCGTCAAGGATGGCGCCACCACGCACGTGGTGGGCGGGCTCAAGGACCTGACGGTGCTCAAGTCCACCGAATCGGGGTTTGTCGGCTACCCGAGGGACAAGTACACCACCTTGCCCGAAACCACCGACCGGGTCCTGGCCACCGACGTTGCCGCCCGGTGGCGCTACAACCCCGAGGCCGTCGCCACTTTGGACTTCAATAAGGCGTACGACGACATCAAGGCACTCTTGCTGGAAGGCTTTACCGAAAGCTACTCGCACGCACTCCAGCAGACGCTCTTTGACATGGGCAAAAAGGTCATGGCGGCCCACGAGGAGATCGACGAGATCAAGTTCTCGATGCCCAACAAGCACCATTTTGTGGTGGACCTGTCCCCCTTCGGCCAGGACAACCCCAACGAGGTGTTCTTTGCCGCCGACCGCCCGTACGGCCTGATCGAGGCCACCGTGCAGCGTGAAAACGCCAGCGACGCCGGCAACGCCTGGGATGGCATGGCCGGCTTCTGCTAGGCGGCACCG
>JBAUMA010000424.1:0-2945 GCA_049578485.1 Specibacter sp. | reverse complement strand
AGCTGGACCCGGCCGCCGTCGGACCCGGCCAGGCCGGGCTGGATGCCGTACTGGCCGCCTACCGTGAGCAGATCGCCGTCGTCGAGGCCGCCGGCGCCAAAGTCATCATCATGGCCTCCCGCGCCCTGGCCAAGGTGGCCCGTGGCCCGGAGGACTACCTCGCCATTTATGGCACGATCCTCTCCGAGGTCAAGGAGCCCGTCGTATTGCACTGGTTGGGCACCATGTTTGACCCTTCCCTTGCGGGCTATTGGGGGAGCCCCGACATCGATGCTGCCACGGCCACGTTCAGCCAACTCGTCGATGGCCACGCGGAAAAGGTTGACGGCGTAAAGGTTTCCCTGCTCGACGCCGGCCACGAAGTGGCGTTGCGTGCTTCACTGCCCGCCGGTGTGCGTCTATATACGGGGGATGACTTCAACTACCCGGAACTGATCGACGGCGACGGCACGCACCATTCGGACGCGCTGCTGGGCATCTTTGCCGCGATCGCCCCCGCCGCATCCACGGCACTGCAGGAGTATGACGCCGGACGTCCGGCAGTGGCTCGGGCCATACTGGACTCGACCCGGAACCTTGGCCTGCATATTTTCCAGGCGCCCACGTACTACTACAAGACCGGCATTGCGTTCCTTGCCTGGCTCAACGGCTTCCAGCCGGGCTTTTCTATGATTGGCGGGCTGCATGCCGGACGCGACGTAAACCACCTGGTGACGCTGTTCCGCCTGGCCAACACCGCCGGGCTGTTGCTGGACCCGGAATTGGCTGCCACCCGGATGGCCGGTTTCCTCAACACCGCAGGCATCCCCGCGACCGTGTCCGTGCTGGAAGGGGTGAACGCATGAGTGTCTTCGACAAGCTGTCCATCAACACTGCCACCATCAAGAAGGCGTCGCTGGCCGAGGCCCTTACGCTGACCGCAGGGGCCGGGCTTTCCCACATCGGCCTGTGGCGCGACAAGGTGGCCGAGGTTGGCCTCGAAACTGCGGTCGACATGGTTCGGGCGTCGGGCCTGCAGGTCTCCAGCCTGTGCCGCGGCGGCTTCCTGACTGCTGCCGACGGGGCCGGCCAGGCGGCCGCGCTGGCCGACAACCAGGCCGCCATCCTCGAGGCCAAGGCCCTCGGTGCACCTGAAATCATCATGGTGGTGGGCGGGCTGCCGGACTTCAGCGTTTCGCCGGGGGCGGTCGACAGAACTGCCGGGGACGACGACGGCGGCTCGGCAACCGCCGTTGCCGGCGGGAAGGACCTGGTGCTGGCCCGCCGCCGGGTGGCGGACCGCCTCGCCGAGCTGGTCCCCTTCGCGCTGGAGCACGGCGTTCGCCTCGTGCTCGAACCCCTGCACCCCATGTATGCAGCGGACCGAGCCGTCGTCTCAACGCTCGGCCAGGCCCTCGATCTTGCCGCCCCGCACCCGGCCGCGGCAGTCGGCGTCGTGGTGGACACGTTCCATGTTTGGTGGGACCCGTACCTGCGCGAACAGATCACCCGCGCCGGTGACGAGGGGCGGATCGCCTCCTACCAGGTGTGCGACTTCAAGGTGCCCATCGCGGCCGATGCCCTGCTCTCGCGCGGATTCATGGGCGACGGCGTGATCGACTTTGCCTCGATCGGCCAATGGGTGGCCGAAGCGGGCTACGACGGCGTCGTGGAGGTGGAAATCTTCAACCAGGAAATCTGGGACCAGCCATTCGCCGAGGTCATCGACACCGTCAAGGCCCGCTACGCCGAGCTCGTGGCGCCGCACCTGGCAACCGTCAGCGTGTAGGCCTGCATTCGGCACCCCGTGAAACTGGAGAGGCTCCGATGGCATCGGTGGTCACTCGAGGGGGATCGCCACGATCCTGTCGTCGCCATCCTTCAGTGTGCCGCGGCCGTCTGTGTTGTTCGTCAGGACACGCAGGCGGCCGTCCGGCGTCACGGCAACGTCACGCAGCCGGCCGAAGGTGCCGGTGAGGAACGCCCGGGCCGCCGGCGTGCCAGCCAAGTCAACCACCCACAGCCGCTCACCGCGGAGGGCCGCCATGTAAAGGGTGGTGCCGTCGATGGCGATGCCGCTCGGGCTTGCCTGATCCGTTGGCCACTGGAGAACCGGGTTGGTGAAGCGGGTGTCCGTGCCGATGCCTTCCACAACCGGCCAGCCATAATTGCGGCCGGGCCTGATTTCATTGAGTTCGTCCCACGTGTTTTGGCCGAATTCGCTGGCCCACATGCGGCCCCGGCTGTCCCAGGCAATGCCCTGGACGTTGCGGTGGCCCACGCTCCAGACGGGGCTCCCGGGGAACGGATTGCCGGTGGGGACGTTGCCGTCGGGCGTGGTGCGCAGGATCTTCCCGCCAAGCGAGGTTGGATCTTGGGCGTTGGCGCCATTCCCGGCGTCGCCTGTGCCTGCGTAAAGCAATCCGTCGGGGCCGAATGCGATGCGACCGCCGTTGTGGTTGGCGGCCTTGGGTATGCCGGTGATGATGGGGATGGCCGGACCAAGGGCCCGGTTGCCGCCCTCGCCCAGCAATGGCATCCGCACCACTCGGTTGTCCTCGGCCGTCGTCAGATAGGCGAACAAATCAAAGCAGGGGTTGTTGGGATCCATCTGCTCCGGTCCGGGGCAGGAGCCCACATGAACGGCCAGTCCCAGCAGCCCGCCTTCCCCGGAATGAACGACGCCGGGCACTGTCCCCACCGTTCTTTTGGCACCGTCCGCCGCGACTTCCAGTACGCGGCCGCTGTCCCGTTCGCTGACCAGGGACGTGCCGTCGGCCAAGGGCACCATTGACCAGGGCGCAGCAAGGCCCGTGGCGAGGTCCGTGCCGCTGCCCAGGGGAACAGCGTTGCCCGAGGCCAACGCCGTGGGTGCCGGCGTGGGGGAGGGCTCGGGCGTTGCGGCGGTGCAGGCCGCCAGAAGCAGTGCCGCCGCCAGCGATACCGTGATTCCCAAGACACCCCGC
>JBAUMA010000423.1:0-6231 GCA_049578485.1 Specibacter sp. | reverse complement strand
CCGCCGAAGGGGCGAAATACTCCGGCGCCGGCCAGGCCGTCATGTGGTATTTCTTCGCCCTGGGCCTGCAGTCCATGTCGCTGACGTTCCCCTTTTCACAGGGGCTGAGCATCAGCCGGCGGAACTTCTTCCTGGGCACGGTGGGACTTTTTGCCGTGGTGGCGGCCGTGGTCTCTGGACTTTACGTGGTCCTGGGTTATGTCGAAACGGCCACCCACGGATGGGGCCTGAACGGCCAAATGTTTGCCCTGCAGTGGATTGCGGATCAAAACTGGTTTATCCAAATGTTCTTTTACTTTGTGCTCATGATGTTCTTGTTCCTGACCGGTTTTTGGGGAGCCACCGTCTACAAGCGGTGGCAGGCATCGGGCCTGCTTGTCGCCGGCATCGGGCTGGCGGCGGTCCTCGTGGGCGCTGTTGGACTCATCACGTGGCGGGGCTGGTGGCCGGCCGTCGGAACCTGGCTGGCGGCACAGACGCCGGCCACCACCGGACTGTTAGTGCTGGGGTTCTCGGCCCTGTTGGGGATTGGTGCCTACCTGACCCTGCGCAAGGCAACGCCATAGCCAAGTGAATCAAGGCTGCCGTGATGCGCGCACGCCTGGCGCGGAGCGGTAGCCTTGAAAGGTGCCTGTGGACTTTACTGCAATTGATTTTGAAACCGCCAACGGATTTAGGGGATCGCCCTGCTCCGTGGGTCTGACAAAGGTCCGCAACGGAGTGGTGGTGGATGAGGGTTATTGGCTCATCCGCCCGCCGGAGGGCCATGACCACTTTGACTCACGCAACATCACCATCCACGGCATCACCCCCGACGACGTCGTTGCGGCCCCGCGGTTTCGCGATGTCTTCCCCGAAGTCCAGGAATTCATTGGCCCCGACGCCCTCGTGGCGCACAATGCGGCCTTCGACATTGGCGTGATCCGCTCCGCCTCCGAAGTGTCCGGGATGGCGGCGCCGGCCTTTGACTATGCCTGCACGGTGGTGCTCGCGCGCAAAAACTATTCGCTGCCGTCCTACTCGCTGCCGTTTGTGGCTGAGGCTGCCGGCGTGCCGCTGGTCAATCACCACGACGCCGTGGAGGACGCCCGCGCGTGTGCAGGCATTATGGTGGACATTGCCGCCAAGCGCTGTGCTTCGTCGGTGCGGGACGTCTTCACGTCCATGAAGCTGGCCATGCCGCACATCGACGCCTATGACCCGGCAACGGATGAGGTGTCCAAGGCAACGCGCTCAGCGCTGGAAAAGATGGCCCAGATGACTGACGGGGGAGTCCCGGTTGCCGGCCGAGGCGGCCGGTCCAGCTGGTCCACCGAGGGGCCGAACCCGGTACCCAACCCGTCCGCCGACTCGGCCCACCCGTTGTTTGGCCAAACGCTCGTCTTCACCGGAGACCTGGGCCTGCCACGCCCCGAGGCAAAACTGCGGGCCTCCCACTACGGGGCCCAGTGCGCCAGCAGCGTGACACGCAAGACCACCGTGCTGGTGGTAGGCAGCGGGTTTGCCGCCACCGACCTGCGCAGCGGCCGCCTGACCTCCAAGGCCCAACGCGTGTTGGAGCTGCAGCGCCGCGGACAGGGCATCGAGGTGCTCTCCGAGGGCGAATTCATGCAAATGGTTGGCTAGCCTCGAACTCGCGGCACTGCCGGGATTTCGTCACGCTGCGCAACAATCCTTTTAGCGGCACCCGGGCCGGACCTACCCTTGGGACATGACCCAGCTGACCGATAGGATTTCCGCCGCCACCGAATTTGTCCAGGGGCCGAGAGCAGGCCGGCTGAAGCGCATTTTTGCCTTCCCCAACCCGGTGAACGAATACGCCGCCCGGATCACGGCCGGGTTGGTGGTCGTGATGGCCCTGGCAGCCGTGGTGTCTGGCCGGGTGTGGCTGGTGGGCATCATCGCAGCCGGGTTCGTCCTGCGCTTGGCCTTTGGCCCCCGCATCTCGCCGGCAGCGCTCCTGTCCGTAAAGGTGCTGGCTCCATTGCTGGGCGCGCCCAAACTGGTGCCCGGCCCGCCCAAGCGCTTTGCCCAGGGAATAGGTGCAGTGCTGTCGATCGTTGCCTTCGTGCTGTTGATGACGGGCGCTTCCCTGGCAGGCTGGACGCTGATGGTGCTATTGATCGTTGCCGCGTCGTTGGAATCGCTGATCGGCCTGTGCCTGGGCTGCATCATCTTTGGCGTGCTGCAGCGCCGCGGCCTCATTCCCGCCGGCATCTGCGAGGAATGCGCCAACTTCGGCCGCTAAATTGCCCCTTGGTGGCCGCAGGATGTTAGCGGCGTCAGCCCACCGTGAGCTTGAGGAAATCTGCGCCCAGGTGCCTGATCAGTTGAGGCGCCTCGGACATCTTCAACCATGCCGGGGGCAGTGCCGCCTCACCATAGTGGGCCCCGAGGATGTTCCCGGCGATGGAGGCGGTGGAGTCGCTGTCGCCGTCGTGGTTCGCGGCCAGGCGCATCGCCGCCAGGAAGTGCTCTACTGGGGATACGACAGCTGGAGCCGTTGCCAGCACCGAATACACGGCCACGGCCAGGGCCTCTTCGGCCACCCAACCCAACCCCAGGGCATCCGTCAGGGACGCGCCCGACAGGGGTTCGCCGTCGTGCGCGGAAAGCGTGAGGGCTGCCTCAAGGCGGGCCAGCAGATCGGCGTCGGCGCCCTTTTCGGCGACGGCGCGATCCCTGGCGGACTCCGCGGCGGCGCGGAGGCCCAGCCCGCCAACGGCCAGCCCATGGATCAGCCAGCTGAACGCTCCGGAGGACTGGCGAGCGGAAGGGTGCCCGTGGGTGAGCGAGGCGGCGTCGGAGCTGATCTTGTAAATGGTTTCGGCGGGAATGTTCGGCAACAGTCCATACGGCGCAGAGCGCATCACCGTGCCGCAGCCCTTGGAATCGGGGTTGACGGGACGGAAGACCGTGCCCATCTCGCCGGTGGCCAGCCCCGTGACGCAGGCGTTGCCGGGGTGGCGCTGGTGGTGAAGCACGCTCTGGCGGTCAATCCAGCGCGGCTGCGGCTCCGGGGCCTTGCTCGACGCCGGAATGCCCTGGGTCTTCAACCAGCGCAGGTACGCCAGCCACTGGCAGGCGTTGAGGTCGGCGCCAACACCGTCGTTGGCCCATTCCAAAACCTCCAACAAGCCATCAAGGCTGTACAGGGTCATCTGGGTGTCATCGGAAAAATGCACGGCACCCTCGGCCTGGGACAGGTCCAGCAAACCCGCCTTGCCATACTTTGCGGTGATGTCCGCCAGAGAATCAAACTCCACCAGATACCCAAAAGTGTCGCCCAGGGCCCCGCCCATGAGCGTGCCCTGGACTCGGCTCGCAAAGTCGGCGGGAGGGGCGTTTGTGGGTTCCGGTGCAATGGTCATGGAACCAATTTACCGTTTCGCGCCAGGGGTTGTGCCAGCCGGCGGAACCCACACGATGCGCGCAACAACGCCGGTAGACTCGTGGCAGAGAATTCATCAAAGGAGACGCATGCGCGAGCCGGACTGGCGACGAACAGGAAAAACGCCGGACTACAGGTTTTCCCTGGCCAACGAACGCACGTTCCTGGCATGGGTGCGTACCTCACTGGCACTGCTGGCGGGGGCTGTCGCGATCGACCAGCTGGCACCCGAAATCGCTCCAACGGCTGTCCGGGTGATCCTGTGCATGGTGCTGGCCTTGATCGGGGCGGCGCTGGCCATTGTCAGCTACCGGCGCTGGGCGCACCAGGAACAGGCCATGCGCAACAACCAGGAACTGCCGCATTCGTGGCTGCTGATGGGCGTGACGGTGGGCGTTTCCGTGGCCGCGCTGGTCTTCGCCGTCCTGATCCTGATCCGGCACTAGGCAGCGGCCCGTGACCACCGGCACTGCACCCGTCCGGGACCCCGGACTGCAGCCCGAACGGACATCCCTGTCCTGGCGGCGGACCATTTTGAGCGCCATCGCCACGGACATCCTCATTTGGCGCGGCTGGTTTCATGCCCTGGTCAAGGAGGGCGGCCAGCCGGAAGGACTGCTCAACACGGGGCATTCGGCCCATGTGATCGGCCTGGGCGTCTGCGCCGCGGTGGCCTGCCTGACCACCGTCACCCTGGTCATTTGTGCGGCGCGGAGGTCACGGGTGCTGCACGCCGGCGTTGGGCACGAGCAGGGCCTGATTGCCGCCGACGCTCTTACGTTACGCACAGCATCGGCCGCTATAGTGGCTCTGGCTGTTGCGGCCATCGGCGCCATCGCGCTGGGCATGTAGGCCGCAGTTCCCCAGATCAGCGGCGTCGCAGGCGTCGAAAAAGTTCCCTATCGAAGGACCACTCCACCATGACTACATCCGGAACGGCCCAGGCCCCGGTGCAGCCCTATCCGCTCAGTACCCGCATCGCCGTTGAGGCGTTGGGCAGCTTCTTCATCGTCTTTGCCGGGCTGGCCACGGCGTTGTTCAGCCCGACGGTGTCCACTGTTGCGTTTGCCTACGGCCTGGCCCTGGTGGCGTCCGTGATCTCCTTCGGCCACATTTCCAACGGCTATTTCAACCCGGCGTTCTCGCTGGCTATGGCCGTGGCCGGGCGCATCAAGTGGATTCCCGCGGTGCTCTTCATGGTGGCCCAGACCATTGGAGCACTGCTGTCGGCCCTGATCCTGTATGCCCTGGTAAAGGTCATGCCGGCCGCCGCGACCAGCGGCGTGTCGGAAATTTTTGGAACCCTCGGCAACGGCTATGACGCCCATTCCCCGGCCAAGGTTCCCATGGTGGGCGTGCTGATCATTGAAATCGTTGCCATGGCCCTGCTGGTTGCCGTGCTGCTCGGCGCCACTTCGGTCCGCAACAAGGGTGTCCTGGCCCCGCTCTCCATCGGTTTGGCGTTTGCCGTGGCCATGACCATCTCGATGCCCATCAGCAACGGTTCGCTGAACCCGGCCCGCGCCACCTCGGTGGTCTTCCTGGCCGATTCCTGGGCACTGGGCCAGCTGTGGCTGTTCTGGCTGGCTCCGCTGTTTGGCGCCGCGCTCGCAGCGGCCATCTACCGCTCCTTCCTTCCCGCCGGTGCCCCGGTGGAAGCGGACGACGCCGCAGCCTCCCCAATTGCCGAGCCCGCCGATGCCCCTTCCGAGGAGCCTGCAGCCGCCGCCGGGGTTTCCCTGCCCAAGCCGGTTTCCGCCGCCGAGGCCAACGCCGTTGCCACGCCTGCCGTCATTCCTGCCGCCAAGAAGAACGACGCACAGGACTTCTTCGACGGCGCGGGCAAATAGCCGCACTTTTGTCACTGGCGACCCGCAACGGCTTCGGCTGTTGCGGGTCGTTGTCTTTGGTCCGTGGACCGTGAACGGGCCGGACGGCACACTGCCCGCCTGCGGCGGATAGCCTGCCCGCGCCACTGTGGCAGCCGGCGCCGTCCGGCAACGTCGGTGCCTTCGGCTACGTTTGAACCATGAAGATGTTGCACACCTCGGATTGGCATTTGGGCAGGTCGTTTCACGGCGTTGGCACCCTGGCGGCGCAGCGGCGTTTTGCCGACCAGCTGATGAAAACCGTCGAGGACGAACAGGTTGACGTGGTCCTGCTGGCGGGGGACGTCTACGACCGTGCCCTGCCCAATGTGGACGTTGTCAATCTCTTCGATGACATCCTGGCCCGGCTCAACCGTGCCGGCGTACCCATCGTCATCACCAGCGGAAACCACGATTCCGCCACTCGGCTGGGATTTGGCGGGCGCATCATGGAACGTGCCGGCGTGCACCTGCGCACCCGGGTCGCCGACCTTGACACGCCCGTGCTGCTCCCGTTGACGGACGATCCCGACGGCTCCCACGTGGCCATCTACGGCATCCCGTACCTGGAACCACGGCTCGTGGCCGAGGAGCTCGGTGCCGAGCCCGCGACCCACTTCAGCGTCACCGAAGCCGCCGTAAACCGGATCAAGGCGGACCTGGCCACCCGCGCGGACGGCACGGCCGGCGTCGTGCTGGCCCACACCTTTGCCAGCGGCGGCATCACCTCCGCCAGCGAACGGGATCTGTCCATCGGGGGAGTGGGCGCCGTGCCGTTGGACCTCTTTGACGGGTTCGCCTATGCGGCGCTGGGGCATCTGCACGGCCGGCAGAAACTCGCCGGGTCAGTGCGGTATTCCGGCTCCCCGCTGCCGTATTCCTTCTCCGAGGCCAGGCACACCAAAGGGGCATGGCTGGTGGAGATCACCGCCGAGGGCCTGGCTGCGGTGACCGCGGTCGACTGGCCGGCGG
>JBAUMA010000422.1:0-2104 GCA_049578485.1 Specibacter sp. | reverse complement strand
GTTCACCATAGGTGAACCCCGCAAGGTCTTTTTGTCATGGAAATAATCTCTGACAGTTGTGCCCAACGGGTCTAGACTGCCTCTTAGGAGTCACGCGAGGACCAAACAGATCTACCGCCGCGTGGCTTTGCCAGGAGGCGCATGATGAAACATTTGCGGACTCATGGGGGGAACCGGAAGCCGATCTTCCGGATGTTTGGAATTATTGCCGTTGCATTTCTGGTCATGACCGGTTGCTCATCAGGCAACGGATCAAACACCAACACCAATTCAGCAAACGCACCCGGGAAAGCTGCGAACACCGCCACTTTTGCCGAACCACCCAACACGGTACCCAATTGGATCTGGCCGTTCGCCCCGATCGCGGATTTCTCGGTATCAAACAGCTCCGATTTGCAGGAACTGATGTTCCGGCCGCTGTATTGGTTCGGAAATGACGGGCAGGCCGCCGTCAACGATTCCCTGAGCCTGGCCGCAGAGCCCGTCTACACCAACGGCGGCAAGACGGTCACCATCACGCTGAAGAACTACACGTGGTCCAACGGCACGCCCGTTACCTCGACCGATGTCATGTTCTGGTACAACATGGCGAAGGCCGAAAAAACCAACTACGCGGCCTATGTTCCCGGACAATTCCCCGACAACATTGTGTCGGCGTCGGCACCCAACGCCACCACGGTGGTCTTCAACACCGACAAGGCCTACAGCCAGCAATGGTTCCTCTACAACCAGCTGGGGCAGATCACCCCGATGCCGCCCGCCTGGGACATGACGAGCACAACCGCCAAGGGTGACTGTGCAACGAATGAATCCGGCTGCGCCGCAGTTTACGCGTACCTGGTCAGCCAGTCGAAGGACCTGCCGACGTACGCAAGCAACCCGCTGTGGCAGGTTGTTGACGGCCCATGGACCCTGAAGAGCTTCAACTCCGACGGCAACATCACGTTTGTCCCGAACACCAAGTACTCGGGCCCGGTCAAGGCAACCCTGAAGGAATTCATTGAAGTTCCCTTCACCACCGATTCGGCGGAGTTCAATGTCCTGCGGGGTGCGTCCACGATTGACGTAGGCTACATTCCCACGCAAGATTTGTCCTCGCCACGTCCGGCAAGTTCCACACCCGACCAGGCCGGTCCCAACCCGCTCAGCGCCAACTACACGCTGGCGCCCTGGAATCTGTACGGCATCAACTACTTCCCGATCAATTTCAACAACCCCACCGTGGGCCCGATCTTCAAGCAGCTGTACTTCCGCCAGGCACTGGAATCCGTGGTTGACCAGCAAGGAATCCTGAATTCCGCCGGCAAGAACTACGGCTTCCAGACCACCGGACCTGTGCCGCTGTTCCCGGACAGCCCATTGATCTCCTCGGTGGAAAAGAACAACCCCTACCCGTTCAACATCACGGCGGCCAAGAAGTACCTGACCGACAACGGCTGGAGTGTCACGGCTGGAACCGCCGCCACCTGTTCGAAGCCGGGAACGGCCGCGGGCGACTGTGGAGCAGGAGTCACCGCAGGGCAGGAGCTGAGCTTCAACCTCCTGTACGCCAGCGGCCAGCAGACCGTCACCACCGCCATGGAGTCGATGAAATCAAATGCGGCCCAAGCCGGCATCATCTTGAACATCACCCCGGCGCCGTTCAACACGGTCACCGGAACGGCCATCCCGTGCTCCGGTGCCACGTGCACATGGGAAATGGGCAACTGGGGCGGCGGCTGGGTCTACGCACCCGACTACTACCCAACCGGTGAGACGCTGTTCCAAACCGGGGCAGGATCCAATAGCGGAAACTACTCGAACCCCGCCGTTGACAAGCTGATTGCCGCCAGCACCACCGAAAGCGGCACGGCAGTGATGCAGGCCTATGAGAACGCCCTGACGCAGGACGCCCCCGTGGTGTGGCAGCCCAACTACACGTACAGCCTGACCATGGTTGCCAACGCCTTGAAGGGTGTCACCCCGCAGAATCCTTACTCCAACATCAACCCCGAGGCTTGGCACTACTGAGCCGAACGGACCTGGTGAAATGAAAGTGAAGATGGCGGAGGCCATGAATTCGCACAGCATCCCGGCGGGAGCGCCGGCGTCATGATCGGGTACA
>JBAUMA010000421.1:0-2176 GCA_049578485.1 Specibacter sp. | reverse complement strand
GGTACTAACAGCGATTTCCCCGCTTGTGTGGGCGCTTTCGCGGCTCCAAAGCCGTTGAAGAACCACCTATGAGCGGGGAAAGCGCGGTTACGCGGCAGCTGTGGCGTTCATCATAGACTTGTCCGTGTGAATGCTGACTTGAACCAAGAAACCGTCAATCCCGTGGTGGAAAACGTGCGCTCGGCCCTCGCCGCGGCAGGCCTACCGGACACCGTCGTCGTGGTCGATGACTCCGTTGCGACGGCGGCCACGGCTGCGGCAGTGCTGGGCTGTGAAGTGGGAGCCATCGCCAACAGCCTGATCTTTGAATGTGGCGGAGCGCCCCTGCTGATCCTGGCGAGCGGTGCGGCCAAAGTGGATGTGAAGCTGGTAGCGCGGGAGCACGGCCTGCCCAAGATCAGCAGGGCCACCCCCGAATTCGTGCTGGAGCATGCCGGCCAGCCCGTGGGCGGGGTCGCACCGCTGGGCCACAAGGAGCACATTCGAGCGTTTCTGGACACGGACCTGGCCCAATACCCGGTGCTGTGGGCGGGCGCCGGCAGCCACACCGCCATGTTGTCGCTCAGCTATGCCGAACTGGCACAGGCCACGGGTGCGGTGCCGACGGCGGTCCGCTGACCCTGGGCAGTCGTGACAAGACAGGGCCCCGCAGCCAAGAGGTGCGGGGCCCTGTCAGGAAATATTGAGAAACGGTCGGGGCGCTAGAGGAATACGTAGCCATTTCCGGCGGAGCACTGAGCGGTAGACCGGCCAACGCACTGGTAGTCGCCCAGTTGGCTGTAAACGATGTAACGGGTGCCAAGGATTCGAGTTTGTGCCGAGTTGAGCCAGCTGATGGCAACAATGATTCGGAATGCTCCTGTCTGCCCCTGGTAAAAGTCTTCCGCCCGCATGTATGCGCCGGTGGTTCCGGCAAACAGCGTCCGCAATTCGCTGTGGGTATCCACGACGACCCAAGCTCCGTTGATGAGGCGGTACAGGTTTGTCATGTGGAGGATCGTTTGATTGCCTGACAACGCTGGTGCCCGGTAAACGTAGGGTGCAGGAACATAGATCCTCGGATTCTCGCAGGTGTATGCCTGGTTCGGGCAGGAGTTGTAGTGCGTTCCCTGAACCTTGTACACATAGACCCCGCCGACGGGCCCGGAGTACTGCATCGTGGTTGCCGATGCAGGCGTTGCAGGCAAGAGCGCCAGCAGCATTCCCCCCATCAACACTAGTGTTGCAACGATTGAACGGATTGGAGTCCGCTTCTTCTGGTGCATGGTGATCATCTTCTTCTACTCGAGCAAGTGAATGAACCGATAGCGGTGGGTTACAGCCCGGGTGATCGGAGATAGACGTATCCGTTTTGGGCGTTGCATGAGGCGGTGAAACGGCCGACGCATTGGTAGTCGCCTGCCTGGTTGAAGTCGATAACCCGCGTGCCGTAGTTGTGTGTACGTGTGGGATTCAGCCACGTGAACCCGACGCCGACCTTGTAGTATCCCGCCTTGCTGAGTGTGAAGTTTTCTGCCCGCACGTACCCGCCGGGCGTCCCTGCCGCAAGGGTGCGGAGTTCACTGCGAGTCGCGATCACCACCCATGCCGAACCGCTCCACCGATAAAGCGTTGTCATATGAAAGACGGTTTGGTTGCCGGCCAATGCCGGCGAACGGTAGACGTAAGGTGCCGGAACGTTGACATCCGGGTTGTAGCAGGTCATGAGCGTTCCGGCGCAAGCGTTGTAGTGCAGTCCCTGGACCTTGGTGACGTAGATGCCCCCTGGCCTGCCGGAGTTCTGGGCGGTGTAGGCCGACGCCGACGTTGCCGGCAAGAGCGCCAGCACCATCGCGGCCCCGAGTGCGAGTGCTGCCAGCAACGAACGGATCGAAGACCGCTTCCTCTGGTTCATGATGATCATCTCTTTCTGGTTCTCAAACGAGTGAATGAACTGATGGAAACCACTATCACCGGTGACACTTATTGCGCGCTTATCGGACCCGTATCCGGTCATGGCGGGAACAATCCCTGTGCCAGTGGGTGAATGGGGAAAAGAATTCCATTGAACTAGTTGCTGTTCCGCGCCGTATCAGCGGAGAATTCCCCTAGATGCGTTCCTGCGGATCGGTCTTCTGCGTGATGGGTGGTCCTGATGTTCATTCGGCTGTTGGGCGAAGTCTCCTTCGGCGATGAC
>JBAUMA010000420.1:0-6031 GCA_049578485.1 Specibacter sp. | reverse complement strand
CGGACGGCTGCACGGACATGGCAGCGTCGCTGACGTACTACGGGATCCTGTCCCTGTTCCCGGCCATCTTGGCCCTCGTCTCCATCGTTGGCCTGGTGGGGCAGGCGGAACAAACCACCAACACATTGCTGGACTTGGTCGGCAGGATGACTGACCAAAAGATGGTGGAAACCATCAAGGAACCAATTCAGCAACTGAGTCGTTCATCGGCAGCCGGGTGGACGTTTGCCCTGGGCTTGCTGACCGCGCTGTGGTCGGCGTCGGGCTATGTTGGGGCCTTCAGCCGGGCCATGAACCGAATCTATGCCATCCCCGAGGGCCGCCCGGTCTGGAAATTGCGCCCTGCACTGTTGCTCGTCACGCTCTCCGCAGTGTTGATCGTGGCAGCCATATCGCTGCTTTTGGTGGTCTCCGGACCCATCGCCCGCACCCTGGGTGACGCCTTGGGATTGGGCGACGCAGCCGTCAGCGTCTGGGACATCGCCAAATGGCCCGTGGTGGCCATCCTGGCCATAGTCCTGATCGCCGTTTTGTATTACTACACACCGAACGTCAAGGCGCAGAAGTTTCGTTGGATCAGCATTGGCGCCTGTGTCGCACTCGTAACCATGCTGGTGGCCTCGGCGGGCTTTGGCATCTACGTGGGCAACTACGCCAAGTATTCCAACACCTATGGCGCCATCGCGGGCGTGATCGTGCTGCTCTTGTGGCTGTGGCTCATGAACCTGAGTCTGCTTTTCGGCGCCGAGTTGGACGCAGAACTCGAAAGGGGTCGCGAACTCCTGGCCGGAATCAAGGCCGAAGCGCAGGTACAGCTGCCCCCGAGGGACGTCGCCGCCAGTGAAAAGAAACAGGTCAAGGAACTTCAGCTCATCGCCGAAGGCAGGGAACTGCGCCAGGAACTCGGACCCCAGACCGACGACGGTATCTCGACTGCCCCGGAACGCCGCATGTTCTGGTGGGTGGCCGGCGTCGGCGCAGCCCTGAGCGCCGCAGTCGTGGTGCGCCGACGTCGCAACAACCGCACCACCACAGCATCCCGAAAGGATCACCCCTAAATGCAACACTTCGACCTGGTCATCATCGGCACGGGCTCCGGAAACTCCATCCCGGCACCGGAATTGGAGCACCTAAGCATTGCCATCGTGGAGGACAACCTGTTTGGCGGGACTTGCCTGAACGTGGGCTGCATCCCCACCAAAATGTTCGTCCACCCGGCCGAACTGGCCGACGCCTCCCGGCACGGGCGCAGCCTGGGCGTCACCTCCCACCTGGACAGCGTCGACTGGCCGGGCATCAGGGACAGGATTTTCGGCCGGATCGACGCCATCGAAGCCGGTGGCCGGGCCTACCGCGAGGGTCCGGAGTGTGAAAACATCACCGTGTTTGCCGGCCACGGAAGCTTTAGCGCCCACAGGACCCTGACGATCCACGGGCACGACGGCGCCACGCACGTGATCACGGGCGACCGGTTTGTGCTGGCGGCCGGGTCCCGCGCCGTCATCCCCGACATCGATGGCTTGAACGGCGACGACGGCGGGGTACCGTTCCACACCTCGGACACCATCATGCGGATTGACGATCTCCCGGCCAGCATCGCCATCCTCGGCGGCGGTTTCATTGCTGCCGAATTTGCGCACGTGTTCGCCTCGTTCGGCGTCAAAGTGACCCAAATCGTGCGCGGCCCGGCCATGCTGCGCCACCTGGATGCGGACGTTTCCGCACGGTTCACCCAGGAGGTTTCGGCTCGGTACACGGTCCAGTTGGACACCACGGTGGCCAAGGTTGCCGAGACGGATGCCGGCGTCGAGCTTTTGCTGGAGGGACCCCATGGACAGGAGAGAATCACGGCCGAGTTGCTGCTGGTCGCCACGGGGCGCCGATCGAATGCCGACACCCTCGGCGTGGCCGCGACCGGCGTCGCGGTGGATGAGGCGGGACGGGTGGTCGTTGACGACTTTCAGCAGACCACGCAGGAGGGGATTTTTGCCCTCGGCGACATCTCCAGCGCCCACCAGCTCAAGCACGTGGCCAACCATGAGGCCCGGGTGGTCCAGCACAATCTGCTGCATCCGGACGCCATGATGGCCGCGGACCACAGGTTCATCCCGGCTGCAGTCTTCAGCGACCCACAGATCGCCTCCGTGGGACTCACCGAGGAAGAGGCCCAGGATGCCGGCGTCGAATACACCGTCAAGGTGCAAAACTATGCCGACATCGCCGCGGGGTGGGCCCGGGAGGACAAGGGCCACTTCCTGAAAGTGCTGGCCGACCCCTCGACGGGCATGCTGCTCGGGGCCCACGTGATTGGCCCCGAGGCGGCCACCGTCATCCAGCCGCTCATCCACGCCATGTCCTTTGGCCAGCGCGCCCACGATGTGGCCCGCGGCCAGTACTGGATCCACCCGGCGCTGACCGAACTGGTGGAAAACGCGCTGTTGGGGCTTGACGTCGGGCACTGAGGGAATAGGGCGGGCTCCCCCGGGCGGGGATCATCACGACACTGCGATTCCCTCCATGCCGGAGCCGTTGTTGGCTGGAAGCCCCGTGACTGTCCCCACCAGGGTCAACGCACCGTTGGCAGCGACGGCGAATTCGTCAATGGCACCAGCGCCGGTGGCGAGTTCGTACACGTACCGCCCGCCCGGAGTTGAGGCGATGTCAACGGGGCCCGCACCGGTCGTGGCGGACACCCCGGTCGACTGCAGCAGGCTCAACACTCCGCCGGCACCGATCCTGTACCCCGTGATGGTGGCACTACCGGCGTTGGCCGCATAAAGGAAGCCGCGCGCCGTCGTCGACCAGCATGTGGCCGCCTGGCCATTGGCGACGGGTCCGGACACCAGGGCCAGGGTCCCGTTGTCCCTTACCCGGTAGGATGTGGCGCTGCCGCTGGCGTTGGCCACTTGCAGCTTGCCGTCTGCGAAGGTCATGGCGAAGGGCACCCCTCCGACAGAGGGGTTGACGACCGGTGCGGCGGAGGGTTCACCAAACCTGCCCAGGCCAAAGACATCGATGGTGTTGTTGGACTTGGTCGCGACCACCACGTGCTCCCGGTCCGGAGTGATCGCCACCTGCGCGGGGGCCTGCAGGAACGCCGGAATGTCTGCGTTGCCCAGTCCAAGGGAGCGGGTCGAGGCTGCCAGGGGGACAACGGAGCCTGCCACCTCGCGATATCCGGAAATCGAGCCCTGCCCACCGGCATTCAGGACGTACACGAGGTTCCCGGAGACCGAGACGGACGTCGGGAACTTGCCATGGGATGACAGCACTTGCCGCAACTGCAAATGGTCGCCGCGCACGGCGAAAACGCTGATGGTGTTGCTGCCGGCGTTCACGGCAAACAACTGAAGGTGTGCGCCGTCGTACGTCAGCGAACCCTGCGAGGCCAACGGGTCGACCACGGCACCGGTCTCGGAGCCGCCGAGTCCGCCGGTCCAATACGTGCCGGCTCGGGTCAAGGTGCCGTTGTGCGCCCGGTCAAAGACCGTGACCGAGTTGCCGCCGGCCCCGTTGTTCTGGACAAACACCTCCCCGGCCGGCCAATCTGCACGTGGTGGCGACTGCGGACTGGCCGCCGTCGCCGGTCCCGCCGCCAGGATGCCTGCACCCAAGGTGACGGCAGCGGCGGCGGCAACGCCAAAGAACTTTTTCGTGGTTGTGCGGTGAGTGAACATGTGATCTCCTCAGATTATGGTTTCACTGCAGGATCAGTGCGCCTGCGCCCCGATCCGTTACACCAGCACCCCGCCGTGTCCGCGCTAAACCCGGATCTCGGCGCGTGCCCCGACCATGACCTCAGCCTGGTGGGACGCATGCTGGACGGGGACCAGGACGCCTTTGCCGAAGTGGTGGCCGCCTACTCGCCGGTGATGCTGCATGTGGCCCGCGGTTTCGTCTCGACCCGGGCCTCCGCCGAGGATGTGGTCCAGGAGGCATGGCTGGGCGTATGCCGCGGCCTGGAGGGATTCCAGGGCCGGTCTTCGCTGCGGACGTGGGTGCTGGCCATCACCCGCAATGTGGGTCGCCGGCGCGGCGCGGCGGACGCCAAGGAGCTGGCCTGGTCGCAGATTGACGACGACGGCGATGGCACCGTCGATCCCGCCCGCTTCAGGTCCGGGCAGGATCCGTGGTGCGGAGGGTGGACTGACGCCGGAGCCCCCGTCCCGTGGAGCCCGGAGCAGCGTGCCCTGGATGGGGAGGCCCGGGCACTGGTGACCTTGCACCTGGAACAGCTGCCGGACCGCCAGCGCACCGTGGTGAGCCTTCGCGACGTCGACGGCCTTGATGTGGGCCAGGTATGTGAGATCCTCGGAATCAGCGCCGGCAACCAACGTGTCCTGTTGCATCGCGGCAGGGCCAAGTTGCGCCGGCTGCTGGAGGATTACTACACCGATGGGGAGGAGCAGCAATGAAACCACCGCTGAGCTGCCAACAAGTGGTTGAACTGGTCACCGACTACCTCGACGGAGCACTGGACTCCCAGACCGCCGCCCTGGTGGAGGAACACCTGGCCCAGTGCCCCGGCTGCCACACCTACCTGGAGCAAATCAAGCAAACCATCAACATCCTGGGCACGGTGCACCATGACCAGCTGTCCGCATCGACACGCGCCGGGTTGATGACCGCGTTCGCTGACATCCGACCACCCAGGGAATAGGGCGGGCTCCCCCGGGTGTTGTGGCAAATGAAGCCCACCACCATTTGGAGATGTCCGTGAACTTGTTTTCCCCCGTCACCCTCGGCGACCTTGAACTACCCAACCGTTTGGTCATGGCCCCGCTGACCCGCTCCCGCTCCGGCGAGGACGGCGTCCCCGGAGACCTTGTTGTGGAGTACTACCGCCAGCGCGCCTCCATGGGGCTGCTTGTCTCCGAGGGGACCTACCCGAGCTTCGCCGGACAGGCTTTTGTCCGCCAGCCCGGCCTGGTCACCGAGGCGCAGCTGGCAGGCTGGAAGCGGGTCACCGACGCCGTCCACGCAGACGGCGGCCGCATCATCGCCCAGGTCATGCATTCCGGCCGGGTCACCCATGAAGAAACCAACGGCGGATACCAGGTGGTCGCCCCTAGTGCCATCGCCATCGACGGGGTCACCCGCACCTACGCCGGCAAGCTGCCCTACCCCGTCCCCCATGCCTTGGAAACAGCGGAGCTGCCCGGCATCATCGAGGAATTCGTCCAGGGATCACGCAACGCCATCGCCGCCGGCTTCGACGGCGTCGAACTCCACGGTGCCAACGGCTACCTGCTCCATGAGTTCTTGTCCCCCGCCTCCAACCAGCGCACAGACGCCTACGGTGGCACCCCGGAAAACCGCGCCCGCTTCGTCATCGAAACGGCGACAGCAGTCGCGCACGCCATCGGTGCCGACAAGACCTGGCTGCGCATCTCCCCCGAACACAACATCCAGGGGGCCCTTGAAAGCGACGCGGGCGAGACGTTGGCCACGTACACGGCCCTGGCCGACGGGCTGGCCCCCTTGGGCTTGGCCGGGCTCAGCATTCTGCATCACGACACCGCCGGCAGCCTGGTCCAGCACCTGCGGGCCCGATTCGACGGCCCCGTGCTGCTCAACACCGGTTTCGGCACGGTGACCAGCTATGAGGACGCCTTGGCCGTCGCCGGCCATGGCGACGCCGTGGTGGTGGGCCGCCCGGCCCTGGCCAACCCCGACCTGGCACGCCGCTGGCAGGAAGGGCTGCCCCTGAACGAGCCCGACGCCGCCACGTTCTACAGCGAGGGTGCAGCCGGGTACACCGACTACCCGTTCTGGAAGAACTAGCACCACCATGCCGGCACCGAAGCACCGCGCGACACACGGCGCAATATTTTCTCGCTTTTGTGCCGGCAATGGGGGCAGGCTGGACTCATGAGCACACCCCGCTTCGACGTCCCCGTGTTGGACCTCTCCACCGCCCGCAATCCGGACGGCAGCTTCAACACCACCTTCATCCACGCCCTGCGCGACGCCGCACACAACGTCGGCTTTTTCCAGGTCACCAACTACGGTGCCGAACCGGGACAGGCAC
>JBAUMA010000419.1:0-3859 GCA_049578485.1 Specibacter sp. | reverse complement strand
GGCCAAGTTCTGCGCCCACAATGGCGGCCTCCTTGCGGAAGCCGCGTCCTGTCAGGTTCTTGGCATAGGCGCGCCGGGCCGGGGCCAGCAGCAGTTCGCCGGCCGCGGACAGTCCCCCTCCGATGACAAACAACTCCGGGTCCAGGGCTGCGGCCAAATTGGCGATGCCCAGGCCCAGCCAGTCACCCACCTCCTCGACCAGTTCGCCGGAGGTCGCCTCCCCCGCCAGTGCCAGCTCGGTCACCACGGTTCCGGTGATGGCCCTGACGCGACCGTTGACGGCGGCCAGCAGTTCGGCCGCCATGGGCGACTTGGCCCGGGCCAGTTCGCGGGCTTCCCGTCCCAGTGCATTGCCGGAGGCGTATTGTTCCCAGCAACCCCGGTTGCCGCATTCGCAGCGGTGGCCCCCGGGCATGATGATCTGGTGGCCAAACTCCCCCGCCAGGCCAAAACTGCCCCGCTCCACGCGCCCGTCCATGACGATAGCTCCGCCGATGCCGGTGCCAAGGGTCAGGCACACCATGCGCCCGTGGCCTCGTCCGGCCCCGAACCGCCATTCGGCCCAACCGGCGGCGTCGGCGTCGTTGGCCAAGGTCACAGGGCGGCTCAGGAGACGTTCCAGGTTTTCCCGCAACGGCTCATTCCGCCAGGCCAGGTGCGGGCTGAACATGACGGTCCCGCCATCCAAGTCCATCCATCCGGCGGCACCAATGCCCACGGTGCGGATGTCATGCCGGGAGCCAAGTTCGCGGACCAGCTCGGCAATGACGGCCTCCACGGCGCGAGCGTCCCGCCCGGGCGTGTCCCGGCGCAGCTCCTCGCGGATCAGTCCGGCACCGTCCACGACGCCGGCTGCCACCTTGGTGCCGCCGATGTCAATGCCCAGGGCCAGCGCCCCGCCAATGGGTGCACGGCCGGGAAATCGGAGGGCGGGCCGGAATACCGGGCGAAGTTGCTGCATTCCCCGATTCTAGCCACGGGCGCGGCCCTTTCCCCGAATTGAAAGTGTGACCCAAACGACATAATGTTACTCATGGGTAACTTACTCGGTCTCCCCCGCGGCACCAGGCGGCGGATAGAGTAAGTCAAAGCCCTAGCTGACCACTGATCAAAGGAGCCCCAGTGCGAGAAATTACCGTCCCGGCAAAGGTGGTCAGTCCCCGGACCATGAACACCACCGACTTTGTGCTGCGTCAAGCGGCGCTGGCGTCCAACCCGGCACTGTTTTCCCGCCGCAATGCGGACAACGTCTGGGTCGACATCTCCGCCAAGGAATTCCATGCCGATGTGTGCGCCCTGGCCAAGGGCCTGATGGCTTCGGGCATCAACGTGGGCGACCGGGTGGGCATCATGTCCCGCACCCGCTACGAATGGACGCTGGTGGACTTTGCCATCTGGTTCGCCGGCGCCATCTCCGTGCCGATCTACGAGACGTCCTCGCCGTCGCAGGTGGCCTGGAACTTGGGCGACTCGCAAGCCGTGGCGGCCATGGCCGAAACCGCCAACCACGAAAACGTGATCCGCCAAGCCGCCCACGCCGAGGGGCTGACCATGCTCAAGGATGTTTGGCAACTGGACGGCGACGGCCTGGACGCCTTGCGCGAAGCCGGCACGGACATCACGGACGAGGCCCTCGAAGCACGGCGCACAGCCAACGGCCTGGACGACGTCGCCACCATCATCTACACCTCCGGAACCACCGGCCGACCCAAGGGCTGCATGCTCACGCATCACAACTTTGTGGAGCTGAGCGAAAACGCCCTGGCCGTGCTCGGCAAGGACGTTGTCCCGCCGGGATCGCAAACCATCATGTTCCTGCCGCTGGCGCACGTTTTTGCCCGCTACATTTCGGTGCTGGCCGTGGCCGGCGGCGCCAAGGTGGGCCACACCCCGGACATCAAGCACCTGTTGGAGGACCTGCAAAGCTTCAAGCCCACCTTCATCCTGGCCGTGCCGCGCGTCTTTGAGAAGGTCTACAACTCCGCCGCGCTCAAGGCCGAGGGTGATGGCAAGGGGAAGATCTTCGCAGCGGCCGCGCAGACCGCGATCGACTTCTCACGGGCCAGCCAAAAAGGCAAGGTTCCGCTGTTCCTGAACGCCAAGCACGCCTTGTTCAACAAGCTGGTCTTCGGCAAGCTGCGCGACGCCATGGGCGGAAACGTCCGCCATGCCGTCTCCGGCGGCGGCCCCCTGGGCGAACGGCTGGGCCATTTCTTCCAGGGCATCGGCCTGCAGATCCTCGAGGGCTACGGCCTGACCGAAACCACCGCCCCCATCACCGTCAACCGGCCTGAACGCATCAAGATCGGCACCGTGGGCGCGCCCCTGCCCGGCAATGCCGTCAAAATTGCCGACGACGGCGAGATCCTCGCCAAGGGCGTGTGCGTCATGAAGGGCTACTTTGGCCGCGACGAGCTGACCGCCGACGCGTTCGTGGACGGCTGGTTCCGCACCGGGGACATTGGCGAACTCGATGAGCAGGGATTCTTGAAAATCACCGGGCGCAAGAAGGAAATCATCGTCACCGCCGGCGGCAAGAACGTGGCCCCGGCCATGCTCGAGGACCAGATCCGGGCCGACGCGATCGTGTCCCAGTGCCTGGTGATCGGCGACCAGCGACCGTTCATCGCCGCCATCGTCACGATCGACGAGGACGCCCTGCCGATGTGGGGCAAGCACCACGGCCTGCCCGCGGGCATCTCCGTGGCCGACGCCGCCAAGAACCCCACCGTGCTGGCGGCGGTGCAAAGCGCCATCGACGGCGCCAACGCAACCGTGTCAGCCGCCGAATCGATCAAGGCGTTCCGGATTGTCGAGCGCGACTTCACGGAGTCCTCCGGGCACCTCACGCCGTCCCTGAAGGTCAAGCGCGCCCAGGTCCTGAAGGACTTCGACGCCGTGGTGGAGGATATCTACACGGGCAAGAAGCCGGCCTAGCTCTTCCCCAGCTCCGTCACCACCAGGGCCGCCAGCTCCTTCACGGCGCTCCTGGTGGAGGGACGGAGCTTGGCCAGCTCCACCCTCGACCCTTCGGCCAGGTGCTTGTCGTAGGGAATGCGCAGCACGTTTTGCACGCGGGACTTGAAGTGGTCCTCAATTTCGTTGATGTCCACCTGGGTTTCCCCGCCGGACATGTTGATGACGACGGTCGCGGTGGCCACCAGGTCGGTTCGGCCGTGGGCTTCAAGCCACGACAACGTCTCCGAGGCGAGCCGCGCCTCATCGACGCTGCCGCCGGAAACCAGCACCACGGCGTCGGCCTTCTCCAAGGTGCCCTTCATGACGGAGTGCACCATGCCGGTGCCCGAATCGGTCAACACGATCGAGTAGTACTTAGCGAGGATGTCCGTGACGGCACGGTAATCGGAGTCGTCAAAGGCCTGCGCCACGGCGGGGTCGGTGTCGCTGGCCAGCACGTCAAGGCGTGAGCCGTCCCGGGCCACGTAGTCCGAAAGCTGCGAAAACGTGGTGACGTTGAACCTGTCGCGGACCAGGTTGCGGGCCGTGAAGTCCGCACTGCCCGGCGACCGGTCGGTGAGGGTGCCCCTGTCGGGGTTGGCGTCCATGGCGATGACCCTGTCCTCGCGGGTGTCAGCCAGCACCATGCCCAGCAGGGTGGTGACGGTGGTCTTGCCCACCCCGCCCTTGCGGGAGAGCACGGGTACGAACCTGGTGTGGTGGCCCAGTCGGGAGGCGATGATGCCGTCCTGCGCACGTTCCAGCCTGACCTTGTCCGAATCTCCCACGTTCACGGATCCCATGGTCAGCGTGTAGAGCCAGCGCCGCCATCCCGCCACGGGAGGATCGGCGTCCTTCTTCAACAAGCGGTCGCTGGTCAGCGCGGCGGCCGGCTCCGGGC
>JBAUMA010000418.1:0-1952 GCA_049578485.1 Specibacter sp. | reverse complement strand
GGGCTGGACCGGGCAAGTGATTGATTTATTGCGAGTGCGCAGGGAGATTTCCGAATTTGCCCAATAGTGTAGTGGAACATTTTCAATAGAGTTGTTGATTATAATTGCTTTTGTAAGCGAATCTGCGGACAACGATTCGATGTTTGTCCGCGAGAAGACGGCGCGAGGCCACAGCTACCTCTACCTCGTCGAGAACGAGCGCGAGGGTACTCGCGTCCGTCAACGGATCATTCGCGCACTCGGCCGCAAGGACGTGCTGATGGCGAACGGCGAACTCGAGCGCCTGGCCGCCTCGCTGGCGCGGCATTGCGATCGCGCCGTCATTCTGTCCGACATGGCGGCCGGCCATATCGCCTGCACGCGCATTGGCGGGCCGCTGCTGTTCGGGCGGATTTGGGAGCGGCTCGGCATTGCCGCGGTATTGGAGGAGCTGGTTGTGGACCGCGGGTTTGAGTTTGCGGTCGAGCGCGCCATTTTTGCCAGCGTTTTGCACCGGTTGTTGGTGTCGGGCTCGGACCGCAGCTGCGACAAATGGATGGCCGACTACCAGATCGCCGGGGTCGACGGGCTGCAGCTGCACCATCTCTACCGCGCGATGGCCTGGCTCGGCGAGGAGACGGCACCTGCCGCCCCCGGCGCGTTGGCGCCACGCTGCATCAAGGACCTGATCGAGGAGCGCCTGTTCGAGCGGCGCCGCGATCTGTTCAGCGATCTCTCGCTGGTCTTCATGGACACGACCAGTCTGGCGTTTTGTGGCGCGGGCGGCGAAAGCCTGGGGGCTCACGGCCACTCGAAGGACCATCGGCCGGACCTGAAGCAGATGATCCTGGCCGTCATCATCGAGGGCGAGGGCCGGCCGATTTGCACCGAGATGCTGCCCGGCAACACCGCCGATGTGACGGTGCTGTTGCCGGTGATCGACCGACTGCGCGAGCGCTTCCATATCGGCCGGGTCTGCGTCGTCGCCGACCGCGGCATGATCTCCGCCGCGACGATTGCGGCGCTGGAGGAGCGCAAGCTCGAATACATTCTCGGTGCCCGCGAGCGCAGCAGCACCGTCATCCGCCGCCTCGTTCTCGACGACGAACAGCCGCTGACGCCGCTGTTGGTCGAGCGCGTGCGCGGCGAAACCCAGCTCTTTGTCAAGGAAGTCAAGGTCGGCACGGCGCGCTACATCCTGTGCCGCAACGAGGCCGAAGCCGAACGCGACCGCAGCGAGCGACAAGCCATCGTCGCCGGGCTCGCCAGACAGCTCGCGCGCGGCGACAAGGCACTGATTGGCAATTCCGCTTACCGCCGCTATTTGCGCCGGACGCCGAGCGCGGACGGCAAGCCGGGCCCAGCCTTCGAGATCGATCCCGGCAAGCTCGCCGAGGAGGCGCGCTACGATGGTCTCTTCGTGCTGCGCACCAACGCCAGGGTCACACCGCTGCAGGCGGTGTTGCGCTACCGCGATCTCTTGCAGGTCGAAGACCTGTTCCGCCGTGCCAAGGCGATCCTCAGAACCCGCCCGATCTATCATTCCTCAGACGCCGCCATTCGCGGCCACGTGTTCTGCTCGTTCCTCGCCCTGATGCTGCAGAAGGAACTGGCCGATCTGTGCCACAGCCACGGTCTCGTTATCGAATGGGCCGACCTGTTGCGCGATCTCGACCGTCTCCAGGAAGCGACCCTCGAGAAGGACGGCAAGCGCATCACTACCCGCACCGCCGTCGCCGGCCAAGTCGGTCGCGTCTTCCAGGCCGCCGGCGTCGCCCTGCCGCCCAATCTGCACGAACACACCGCCTGAACCCGCCGATGCGGGTGTAGTGCTAACACCGAAAATCGGTGGCGTAACCTATTGCGCTGGCCTCTCTTTTTCTGAGGCACTGTTGAAGTCGGGTAAGACCGCGGCCTCTATTATTTTGTTGCGTACTAACCAGCTCTTCGGGCGTTTTCACACAGCCCGGTGG
>JBAUMA010000417.1:0-1604 GCA_049578485.1 Specibacter sp. | reverse complement strand
CCCTTCCGGCGTCGGCCACTCCGGTGGACTTTGAGCACAAGGTGGGCAAGACGGGCTTCTCCCGCTTCGTCCTGACCGACGACGCCGGCACCATGCTGGGGTACCTGCACCTGAAGGACGTTCTCCCCATCCCGGTGGAACGCTACGAGATGCCCATCGGGGAGGCCCGCGTGCGGTCCATGGTCAACCTGGCCCTGGATGAGGAGATCGAGGACGCGCTGGCCATCATGCAGCGCACCGGATCCCACGTGGCCCGGGTCATTGCCCCCGACGGCGAGACCCGCGGCGTGCTGTTCCTGGAGGACGTGATCGAGCAGCTCGTGGGCGAGATCCGCGACGCCACCCAGACGCAGATCCACGAACGTCGCAAGGCTTGATGCGAATCATTCCCAATTAGGTTATGCTGATGAGAGTCTTATTGGTAACAATTCTCATTAGCAACCCCGTAAGGAATCGCATGCGACTGCGCCGTCCCCACCGTTCCGCCCTCATCGTGGCCCTGGCCGCGTCAGCATCCTTGCTGCTCGGAGCCTGTGGGGGCGGTGCGGCGCCGGCCGCCGACGGCAAGATTGCCGTGGTGGCCTCCACCAACGTGTACGGCAGCATCGCGGCGGCCGTGGGCGGGAACCTGGTGGACGTGCACTCGATCATCAACAAGCCCAGCTCCGACCCGCACTCCTACGAGGCCACGGCACAAGACAAGCTGGCGGTGTCCAAGGCCGTGGTGGGCGTTCAAAACGGCGGCGGCTACGATGACTTCTTCAGCCAGTTGGCCAAGGGCCAGCTGGGCCCGGGGGCGACCATCGACGTCAGTGAGCTCTCGGGCCTGGACACCGGCAAGGACTTCAACGAACACGTCTGGTACTCGCTGCCCACCATGGACACGCTGGCCGACCAACTTGCCACGCGGTTCACGGCCGCCCAGCCCGCCGACGCCGCCACCTTCACCGCCAACGCCGCCGCATTCAAGGCACGGATTGGCGGACTGGAGAAGCGGCTGGCCGCGCTGAAGGCAGCCGACTCAGGTGCCGGGGCGGCCATCACCGAACCCGTGCCGCTGTACCTGCTCGAGGAAGCGGGGATGGTCAATAAAACCCCTGCGGCGTTCAGCGAAGCCATCGAGAACGGCTCCGACGTGCCCACCACCGTGCTGCAACAAACCCTGGCCCTGATGGGCTCGGGCACCATTCGCCTGCTGGCCTACAACGAACAAACCGAGGGCCCCCAAACGATCGCCGTGAAGGCGGCCGCAGAGAAGGCGGGCGTGCCCGTGCTGGACTTTAGCGAAACACTCCCGGCCGGGATGGACTATCTTCAGTGGATGGATGCAAACGTCACACACCTTGAAAAGACACTGGCCAAGTGAGCCAGGGGTCACCCGCGCCCGCCATCATCAGTTTGCGCGATGCCCGGTTGGGCTACGGCCCCCGGCTGCTGTGGGACGGGTTGAACCTTGACATTGCCCCCGGCGAATTCCTGGCGGTGCTCGGCGCCAACGGCAGCGGCAAGACAAGCTTCCTCAAGACCCTGCTGGGCATGGCGCCCTTGAGCGCGGGATCCTTGATGATCGACGGCGAACCCGCCCGCCGCGGCCACCGCAGCAT
>JBAUMA010000416.1:0-1763 GCA_049578485.1 Specibacter sp. | reverse complement strand
CCCAGGGTGAGGCCGTGCGGCGCCAGGGCCGCCTCGATGGCCGGGCCCCTGATGCCGGCCTCAAACGTGGCAGTGCGGGCGGCCGGGTCCAGGCTGAGCAGGCGGTTCATGCGCCGCAGGTCGATCGTGATGACCCCGGCGAACCGGCCGCGCAGCGGTTCCACCCCGCCCACCACGGACGTGCCGCCGCCAAAGGCCACCACCGCGAGTTGCCGTTTCACGCAGAGGGCCAGCAGCTCGCCCACCTCCTCACTGGTGCCGGGGAAAACGACGGCGTCCGGGGCCTGGAGTGCGTCGCCGCCACGGCGGCGCAACAGGTCGGGGGTGTTCTTCCCGCCGGCATGGAGGATGCGTTCGAGGGCATCCGTGGCAACGTGCTCCGCGCCCGTGACGGTGCGCAGTTCAGCCAGCACCGTGGCATCCAGTGCGATCGGCCCCACCCGGACGTCGGCCAGGTCAACCGGCGGGTGCACCGCTTCGACGCTTGCCAGGCCGAGCGTGCGGCGCAAGAAGGCCAGCGCACCTTCGCTCAACGGCCGGGCCCGGGATGGGTCGCCCCAGCCGTACCAAACGGAGCGGGAAACTTCTTCTGTGAGGTTGGTCACCATGCGATACAGTGTGACACATGAAGTCACAACGTACCAACGTGCAGGCCGATGACAAGCTGCTTGCGGCCACCAGGGACGCGGTGATCCTGCACGGCGTGCGGCGCACCACCGCCAATGACATTGCCGAGCGGGCCGGCATCTCCCGCATGACGTTTTACCGCCGGATGGGTTCGGTGGAGAATGCCGTGCTGGCCACCTTGACGCACGAGTTCGGCAGCCACGCCAACGCCGTGCGCAACGGCACGCCCACAGGGACCGCCCGGGCGCAGCTGGTGCACTTTGCCGTGGAAAGCGTGCGGGTGTTCGCCACCTCGGAGATGTTGGCCTCGATCGCCGAACGGGACCCCGAATTCTTGATCCCCTATGTGACGGACAGGTTCGGTGCCAGCCAGCAGCTCATCCTCGACCAGCTCCATTCCCTGCTGGAGGCCGGCGTTGCCGACGGCAGTATCGAGGCGGCGGAGGGGACCGCCACTGCCTTGCTGCTGGCAGTGCAGGGCGTGGCGCTGTCCTCCCGCGTCCTGCTGAAGATGGACGCGTTCGAGGGCACGCTGGCGGAACTGGGGAAGATGCTGGAACGCTACCTCACGCCGTCGAACGCCGGCGGCGCACAGGGCGGATCATGATGACGGGCAACGCCAGCTGGATCAACGATTCCACCCGGGAACGCTCGCTGGGGTACCTGGCCGAACACGCGGTGGACGTGGCCGTGGTGGGCGGCGGCATCACGGGTGCCGGCGTGGCCCTGGATGCCGTGAGCCGTGGCCTGAGCGTGGCACTCGTGGAGAGCAACGACTTCGGCTCGGGCACCAGCGGCTACAGCTCCAAGCTCATCCATGGCGGGCTGCGCTACCTGGCCAAGATGGACTTTGCCGTCGCCTGGGAATCGGCCACGGAACGGCGCTGGCTCATGGCACGGATCGCCCCGCACCTGGTGCGCCCGCTGGGATTCGTGATCCCGGATGCCCGCAGCGCCCCGGCCTGGGAAGCTGCGGCGGCCGGGGTGGGGGTGGTCATCTACGACGGGCTGCGCCGGCTTTCCGGACTGGGTTCAAAGGTGCTGCCGCGCCCCCAGCTCCTGTCGGGCCGGGCGGTGGCGGCCCTGGCCCCGGCACTGGATGTGCAGGCGTTGCGGCGGGGCATCCTGTACTGGGA
>JBAUMA010000415.1:0-7493 GCA_049578485.1 Specibacter sp. | reverse complement strand
CATCTCCCCCTCAAGCCCAAGGTGACCCTTGGATTTGAGGGGGGAGATGTGTCCCCTCAACGGGGGTGGGGTTACCGGACTTCGTAACCGGCGTCGCGGATGGCCTTCTTGACGTCGGCAATGGCATTGTCCGGGCCAAAGTGGAAGATCGAGGCGGCCAGCACGGCGTTGGCGCCGGCTGCCACGGCCGGCGGGAAATGCTCGGGCGCACCGGCACCGCCCGAGGCGATGATCGGCACGTGCACGGCGGCGCGGACCAGGCGGATCAGCTCCAGATCGAAGCCTTCCTTGGTGCCGTCGGCGTCGATCGAGTTCAGCAGGATCTCCCCCACGCCGCGGTCGGCGGCCTCGCGCGCCCATTCGATCGCGTCGATGCCGGTGCCCTGGCGTCCGCCGTGGGTGGTCACTTCAAAGCCCGATGGCGTGTGCCCGTCCCGGGTGCGGCGCGCGTCCACGCTGAGCACCAGGACCTGTGAGCCAAAGCGCCGGGTGATCTCGTCGATGACGTCCGGGCGGGCGATGGCCGCGGTGTTGATGGAGGCTTTGTCGGCCCCGCAGCGCAGCAGCTTGTCGACGTCTGAGACCTCGCGGACTCCCCCGCCCACCGTCAGCGGGATGAAGACCTGTTCGGCCGTGCGGGAGACCACATCGAAAGTGGTCTCCCGGTTGCCCGAGGATGCCGTGACGTCAAGGAACGTCAGTTCGTCGGCCCCCGCAAGGTCGTAGCGTTTGGCCAGCTCTACGGGGTCCCCGGCGTCGCGCAGGTTTTGGAACTTGACGCCCTTGACCACGCGGCCGCCGTCGACGTCCAGGCACGGGATGACTCTGATGGCTACACTCATGGCGTTCTCCCAGTGGCGGTCTTAGATGCGGCAGGCGTGGATGTTGCTGACCAGGATGGCGCGGGCGCCAAGCTCGTACAACTCATCCATTATGCGGTTGGTGTCCTTGGACAAAACCATGGCCCGGACGGCAACCCAGTCGGAGTCGCGCAGTGGGGAAACGGTGGGCGATTCCAGTCCCGGGGTCAACGCCGTGGCCTGCTCCATGAGCTTCTTGGGGACGTCGTAGTCCAGCAGGACGTACTGGCGCGCCACCAGCACGCTGTGCAGGCGGCGGATCAGCACCTCGACGCCGGGCGGCGGGGTGACACCGCGGCGCCCGATCAGCAGGGCCTCGGAATTCAGGATGGGCTCGCCAAAGATCTCCATGCCGGCGGCCTTGAGCGTGCTGCCGGTCTCGACGACGTCGGCAATGGCGTCGGCCACGCCCAGGCGCACGGAGGACTCCACGGCGCCATCCAGGCGAACCACTTTGGCCTTGATGCCCAGCTCGGCCAGGTATTCCCGCAGCAGGCCGTCATAGCTGGTGGCCAAACGCTTGCCCTCAAGCTCTGCGGCAGTCGTGAAGTGCCCCACGGGCCCGGCAAAGCGGAAGGTGGAGGCGGCGAATCCCAGCGGCAGCAGTTCGTCGGCGTCCACCTGGGCATCCATCAGCAGGTCGCGGCCCGTGATACCGACGTCGAGCGTGCCGGCTCCCACGTACACCGCAATGTCGCGGGGGCGCAGGAAGAAGAATTCAACGTTGTTCTCCGGGTCCACCATGACCAGTTCGCGGCTGTCGCGGCGTTGGCGGTAGCCGGCCTCGGCGAGCATGGCGGAGGCGGCTTCGGACAGGGAACCCTTGTTGGGGACGGCAACTCTAAGCATGGGATTGTTTCCTTCAAGTCAGTTCAAGCACAAGGCGGCACTGCGGGGCAGCGCCGGGTCAGTCACAGGCAGGCCACGGCACGTGGCTACAGATGCTTGTAAACGTCCTGAAGGGTCAAACCTTTGGCGATCATCATGACCTGCAGGTGGTAGAACAGCTGGGAAATCTCCTCGGCCGTGGCCTCGTCCGATTCATACTCGGCGGCCATCCACACCTCGGCGGCTTCCTCAACCACTTTCTTGCCGATACCGTGAATGCCGGATTCAAGTTCGGCAACGGTACGGGAGCCGGCGGGCCGTGCTGCGGCTTTCTCACTCAGCTCATCAAAAAGGGATTCGAAGGTTTTCACGGTCTCCAGCCTACTTGGTTCGGAGCATCTTCACGGAGTCGGCGATTCCGTGTGTCCAGCATATGGGCGCAAAGGCGGGGGCTGGCCGCCGGTCCGGGGGTCGCTGTGGTGATTTGCCAGCGGCCCACCGGCAGCGAATTACCACTACGGCCCCCGTGGCTCCGGAATCCGTCCACAGCCGCCGCGAATCACCACGAGGGCCCCTCCCCCGCATGGCTCTCGACGAGCTCGACCACCGGTGGTCGAGCTCGTCGAGACAGGGCCTACACGCCCAGCTTGGCGAGGGTCACTGCCGTGGCGAGGGCCGCCGTCGTGGCCTCGTGGCCCTTGTCCTCTGAGGATCCGGGCAGCCCGGCACGGTCCAGGCCCTGCTGTTCGGTGTCGCAGGTCAACACACCGAAACCGACGGGGACGCCGGTGCGGACGCTGACGTCGGTCAGGCCCATCGTGGCGGCCTGGCAGACATACTCGAAGTGGGGGGTCCCGCCGCGGATGACCACGCCGAGGGCGACGACGGCGTCGTAGGACGGGGCCAGGCGTGCAGCCGCAACGGTCAGTTCAAAACTTCCGGGCACCCGGATCACCGTAGGGTTCTCTATGCCGGCGTCGGCGGCGCCGCGCAGGGCACCGGCCAGCAGGCCGTCCATGATTTCGGTGTGCCAGCTGGCGGCGATGATGGCCAGTTTGAGACCGGCCGCCGTGCTTTTCTCGTCGCCTGAAAATCCGATCGTGGGTGCTCCGTGTCCGCTCATGCTGTGGGTCCTTCCGGTTGGGGTGTGGTGGTGTTGACTTCAAGGGTGTGATGCATGCGGTCGCGCTTGGTTTGGAGGTAACGCAGGTTTTCGGCGCGGGCCGGCACTTCCGTGGCCACGTTTTCGGTGACGGTGATGCCGTGGCGGGCCAGGTCGGCCGATTTCAGCGGATTGTTGCTGAGCAGCCGGATGCGGGTCCGGCCCAGCGAGTGCAGGATCCCGGCGGCCGCCGCATAGTCACGGTTGTCCACCGGCAGGCCCAGCTGCTCGTTGGCTTCCACCGTGTCCGCGCCCGATTCCTGGAGGCTGTAGGCGCGCATCTTGTTGGCGAGCCCGATCCCGCGGCCCTCGTGGCCGCGCAGGTAGATCAAGGTTCCGCCGTGGCGCTGGATCATCTCCAGGGCGTAGTCCAGTTGTTCGCCGCAGTCGCAGCGGTACGAGCCAAACACGTCGCCGGTCAGGCACTCGGAGTGCAGGCGGACCAGGGGCACGTACACTTCGCCGGTCCCTGCCGCTGCCGTGCCGTCGGCGCACAAGCTCAGGTGCTCGGCGCCCGTGGCCGAATCAATCCACGCCTGGGCCCGGAAGGTGCCATGCGGAGTGGGCAAGCTCACCACAGGACCGCCCGTAACAATTGCGTCGGGAAGGGTCCGCGCCGCCTCACTCATGGCTGTTCACCCCCGCCGGGGCAGCGGCCGCCGCAGCATCGGAAGCGGCAAGGTGGGCCACGAGGTCGGCGATGGAGATCAGCACCAGCCCGTGGACGTCGGCGAAGTCACGCAGGCCCGCCAGCCTGACCATTTCGCCGGCGTCGTCAACCACCTCGGCAATGATGCCGACGGGTTCGCAGCCGGCCAGCCTGCACAGTTCCACGGAAGCCTCGGTGTGGCCGGGGCGTTGCCGCACTCCCCCGGACACGGCGCGCAGCGGGAACATGTGCCCCGGCCGGGTGACGGCGGTGGGCAGCGATGCGGGGTCGGCCAGCACGGTGGCCGTCAGAGACCTGTCGGTGGCGCTGATGCCCGTTGACACGCCGTGGGCGGCGTCGCAGCTGACCGTGTAGGCGGTGCCCTTGGCGTCCTGGTTGTGGACCACCATGGGCGGCAGTTCCAGCGCGTCGGCGCGGGCGTCCTCCATGGGCACGCAAATCACGCCGGAGCTGTGCCGGATGGTCCAGCCCATGAGTGCCGGGGTGCTGTGCTGGGCGGCAAAGATGATGTCACCCTCGTTTTCCCGGTTTTCATCATCGACCACCAGGACGGCCTCGCCGCGTGCCATGGCGGCAATGGCTGCCGGCACGGGATCCAGCAGGGTCACGGGGTTCGTCGTCGCGCTCATGCCGGCTCTCCTGCCGGTGCGGCGGGAACCGCGAACTGCAGCAGCCGTTCTGCGTATTTGGCCAGCACGTCGACCTCCAGGTTGACCTGCCCGCCCACGGTTTTCGCGCCCAGGCCGGTGTTGGCCAGGGTCACCGGGATCAAGCCCACCTCAAACCACTGTTGGGCTGCCGACGGCTGGCTGACGGCGGTGACGGTCAGGGACACGCCGTCGACGGCGATGGAGCCCTTTTCGGCGATGTAGCGCGACAGCGCGGTGGGTACGGCAAAGCGCAGCCGGTCCCAGTTGCCCTGGTTTTCGCGTTCGAGCAGTTCACCCACACCGTCCACGTGGCCCTGGACCACGTGGCCGTCCAGGCGTCCGCCGGCCGGGACACAGCGTTCCAGGTTGACGGTGCTGCCCGGTTGCAGGGCGCCGGTGGTGGTGCGCAAAAGGGTTTCTCCCATGACGTCCACTTCAACCGTGGCACCGTCCAGGCGCACGGCCGTGAGGCAGACGCCGTTGACGGCCAGGGAGCCGCCCAGGCCCAGGCCCGCGATGACGCCGTCGGTGGCGCCGGTGGAGAGGACCAGGGTGGCGCTGTCCGATTCTGGCGAGTGGTCGATCCGCACCACGGTGCCGCGGCCTTCGATGATTCCGGTAAACATGGTCACTTTCCTTGCAGCTTGGTGGGGGCCGGCACCTTTGCCGGCATGAGGGTAAGTTTCAAATCAGGGCCCAACCGCTCCACGGGACCGGTGGTGGTGCCATCCCATTCCCATTGCTGGGCCTGGGCCAGGGTGGTGATGCCAAGGTCGTTCAGCGCCGGGATGCCGGAACCTAGCAGCGTGGGTGCCAGGTAGACGATGAGCTCGTCCACGAGCCCGGCCGCCAGGAAAGCGGCACTGATCTTGGAGCCGCCTTCAACCATGAGGTGGCCTACACCGCGTTGGTGCAGTTCGGCCACGACGACGGCGGGATTGTGCGTGGTGAACTGCACGAAGCCCGGCCCGCCCTGGTGGCGCACGGCGGCATCCGCGGGGATTTCACGCAGGCCCATGGCCACGCGCAGCGGCTGCGTCGGGGCCTCGGAGCCGTCGGCTGCCCGTGCCGTCAGGCGGGGGTTGTCGGCCATGATGGTGCCGGTGCCGACCACGATCGCATCGGCCCGGGCCCGGATTGCGTGCGAGTCCTGACGCGACTCCGTGGAGGTGATCCATTGGCTTGTTCCGTCGGCGGCGGCAATCCGGCTGTCAACCGTCTGGGCCAGCCGGGCCGTGACAAAGGGCCGCCCTGCCCTGACGGCCACAAACCATTGCCGGTTCAAGTCCGCCGCCTCCTTGGCCATGAGCCCGGAACGGACGTTGATGCCTTCGCGCCGCAGGCGCTCCGCTCCCCCGGCGGCCGGCACGTGGGGGTCGGCCACCGCATAGATCACGTTACCGATGCCGGCGTCGAGAATGGCCTGGCTGCAAGGAGGCGTGCGTCCCTGGTGGTTGCAGGGCTCAAGCGTGACGATGATGGTGGCCGCCGAGAGGTCGCGCCTGGAACCGCGCAGCAGGGCGGTGATGGCATCCGCTTCGGCGTGGGGGGTTCCGACGCCGAAGTGCCGGCCGATGGCCAGGACCGTGCCGTCGGCGTCGAGGATGACGGCACCCACCAGCGGATTGGCCCCGCGCACCCCCTGCCGGGCAACGGCGAGGGCCGTTTCCATGCCCACAACTTCTGCGTCGCTGTACGCCTCATTTTCGGGTGTGTGGTTCTTGGCTGCGCTCATGGCCGGGCCCCGTTTCTGTTCACGGTGATGTCGGGAAAGGTTGTTTCCACGGTAACTGCGGCGGCATCGGCCTGGTGCCGCACCCGCCACCAAATAAAGAATCCGACGAGGGTGAAGGCGCCGTAGAAGATGTACATGATGGCCGACGCGTAGTAGCCGGCGCTAAAGAGCAGGGGTACGCCCACGATGTCCACGGCCACCCAGATGAGCCAGAATTCGACCCAGCCCTTGGCCATGCCGTAGGTGGCCAGCAACGAGCCCGTGAAGATCCAGGCGTCGGCCCAGACCGGTTCGTAGGAGCCCAGTGCCCGGAATATGGGTGTCAGCAAGCCCGTGCCAACCACCATGGCGCCCACCAGCAGCCACCTTGCCCGTGTCCCGGCCCAGCGGGGGGCGACGGCCTCGCCCACGGAGGGACCGGCGTCGTCCGCGGCACCCAGGCGGGTCTGCTTCCACCGGTACCAGCCATAGACGGACACGGCGATGAACATGATTTGGCGCCCGGCCTGGCCCAGCAGGTTCGCGTAAACGGGTGAGCCGAAAACGGAACCCATGAACACGGTGAAAAGGAGTGCGTTGCCGATGATGCCAACCGGCCACGCCCAGATTTTACGGCGCATCCCGCCGAGGGCGCTGGCGAGCCCAAAAAGATTGCCTATGACTTCACGCCAAAGCAGGAACCCGCCGCCGGCGAATTCAAGTTTTGCGTCAAAGAGCCATCGCAGAAAGTCCATCGTTACCTTGCCCTTTCGAACCGCGATGGCTCCGGGGGTAACGTCCAATCGTGGCGTAGGAGGCATGTGGCAAGCGCCGTTGTGCGCTGTGCCACCCCTGACCTGACGGCCAAAACTGTTCGTGCTTCTCCCATCCAGACTTTAACTGTCGGTTCCGGAATTTCACCAGATCAACCGTGCGCGGCTCGCTGTCTCCAGCTTGCTGCGCGCGGGTCGCGGACTATAACCGCCGGTTCGGAATTACACCGACCCCGGAGCACGTTGATATTTCTTTTCAATGCCCGCTGTTGCGGACATCCCTTACATTATGGCACTTATGGGGTGCCGATTTCATTGCTTCGTAATAGAGAACCCGCGCCGTGGCGGATTCATTCCCGCGCCTATCCGAAGGCGAGCTGGCCCTTGGCACGCAGCGACTCGATGGCCTCCGCGGGCGAGGGCCTGCCGTAGACGGCCGAACCGGCCACGAAGATGTTGGCCCCGGCTTCTGCTGCCCGGGTGATGGTCTCCTCCGTGATGCCGCCGTCGACCTGGATGGCCACGCTTGCACCGCTTCCCTCGATGGCGGCGCGGGCCCGGCGGATCTTGGGCAGCACCACGTCCAGGAACGACTGCCCGCCAAAGCCCGGCTCCACCGTCATGAGCAACAGCATGTCCAGCTCGGTCAGCATGTCCAGGTACGGCTCCACCGGAGTGGCCGGGCGCAGCGCCATGCCGGCCTTGGCGCCCCTGGCCCGCAGTTCGCGGGCCAGCTTGATGGGGGCGTTGGAAGCCTCCACATGGAACGTGACCGAGTCCAGGCCGGCGTCGGCATACAGCGGTGCCCAGCGGTCGACGTCGGCAATCATCAGGTG
>JBAUMA010000414.1:0-1588 GCA_049578485.1 Specibacter sp. | reverse complement strand
CTCCAGATCAGCCCGGTAAGCCTCAACGGACGTGAAGCCGACGCCTTTCTTTGCTGCGACCGCGCTGTTGGGGCCGCCGAGGCGCCTGAGTTGGGGCATGGCTGTCATCTGGGGTCCGCTCCATTGTTTTCCACTACGTTGATGGCCCATTGCTGTTTACGTTTCCGGGAAGTGGTTTCGTCCCCGCGCAGGCTTCGATCAACGAGATTAATCGATTTATATAACTATCGTTTCCTACTCGCCAAGCCCGCGCAACCCCTCATCGCTTTGGGTCGAATATGACGGCAACTTCTCCAACTTTTGGCGGCGCAATTTTTCTTGAGGGCGGTGTCTTGTAGAGAGATTATGCGATTTAGTTTCGTTCATCCGATGGCAACCCGGAATGACTAGCGTGCCACGCGCCAAACACTGATCTTCACATGCATTCAGCCGTGTTGGGGAACCAGTTGGGGAGCTGCTGGATGCTTGACAATCATGGCTCAGACACAGCGCCACGGGCTCTTCGCACGAGCTTCGGCGGCTAGGCCGGCGAACCACGGGGATGATCGTCCGATCTCCGGGCGGGATCTGTAGCCGTTCCCGCATAGCACCACAGGATTTTCGCGCCCATCGGCAGGGGCAGGTGGCATGTGGCAGATGGATTCCGGCTTGGACGTTGCCCCGACCAAGGGGACAGGGCAGAAGGCCGCCCCCGCTCGGGTGGTTCGGTGCGTTGAAGCGGTCGTCGGTTGAACGGTTGCCCGTGCGCCGTCTAGAACAGGGTTGGGCGCAACCCCTGCCAGTAGTTGTTCCGCCGGGGTTTTTGTTCCGGGTCCAGGTACCGGGGCAGGATCACGTGCGGCAGGCCGTTGTGGATGACGATCTTCGACTCACCGGTGTGGGTCAGGTGGTGGTGTCCAGTGCATTCGGCATCGAGGTTGTCCACGCTTGTCTCCCCGCCGTCGACCCACCCTCTGATGTGGTTGAACTCGCAGTGCTCCGCCGGAACCGTGCACCCCGGGTAGATGCAGCCGCCGTCGCGGGCCAGGACCGCTTGTTTCATGTAGTCCGGGGCAAAGCGCATTTCCCGGCCGACGTCGAGGATTTCGCTTTGCCCGCCCAGCACGATGGGGATGGCGCCGAATTCGCTGAGTTTCCTGCGGATCTCCCCGATGGGGATCTCCAGTCCGTGTGCGCTCCATCCCGATCCGCGGGCCAGCCCCAACAGGGTTTCCAGGTATGCGTAGACGACCAGTCGGGCGGTGGGCAACCCCGTGGTTCCCTTGGCACCGGGAGCCGCGGGTGCCCGCATGAGGTTCAGCAGGGTTTGGATATGGCGTTGCGGGGGTGTCAGCCCGTCGCTACCTGGAGTGGTGGCGTTGAACGTTTCCTTGAATCCGGCGCTGAAGTCGTACCACGCGGCCGGTGGGTCGAGCGCGGTTGCGGTAGCCGGCATGGTGAACCAGTCCGGTCCATCGCCGGTGGTCAGGGCCGTTCCGTCGGCGAGATACCCTGAATTCTGGCAGCCGTTGGCTGGGCCGGATTTCCCGGTGACCGTGGCCGCTTCCGCCATGGCTTGCCTGTTGCCGGCATTGGTGCGGGGGTTGTC
>JBAUMA010000413.1:0-2023 GCA_049578485.1 Specibacter sp. | reverse complement strand
CCCTACGCGAGAAGGCAACATCAGCCTTGGGGTGTTGACGGGCCCTGACTCTATGCCAGACTGGGGGCACTTCAAAAGTTCAAGGAGGTTCCAATGACATCGCAAGATCACCACAAGGCAGACAAGCCGGCCGAAGCCGGCGCTGCTAGCGAAGAAACCAAGAAAAAGTTTCTCGAAGCTTTGGAAAACAAGAAAAACCAGCAACATGGCTCGGTAGGATCCGCCAGTGGGGCCAAGATCAACCACTCACAGGGCGCCGCCTCACATAAGCGCGAGTTCCGTCGCAAGAGCGGCTAAAAAACAGTCGCTGTGGCCGGGCTAGAACAACGTTGGCTCGGCCGTGATGGTGGCGAAGGCGGGAGTGCTCATTGAGGCTCCCGCCTTTTGTGCACCTCCAATCGCACGAAAGTTTATCTCGGGCATACTGCCTGCCGGGTAGACGGACTCTTCTTGGCGGGGGTCTGGGATGAAGCCGGCCCCGCCACCAAAACCGTGCCTTGCCTTGGCCGCCTCAACCCGGGCCGCCAGCCATTTCCGATAATCTTCGTGGGCGTAGGCCCCCGTCCCGTACAAGCGCCGGTACGGCCCAACGAGCTTCGGGTGCTCCTTGGCGAGCCACTGCATAAACCATTCCCTGGTCCCTGGGCGTAGAAACAAGGCACCGGCGCTGACCCCGGTGGCTCCAGCCGCCGCCAACGCCGCAAAGAGGGCGTCGAGGTCCTCCTCGGAGTCACTGAGCCACGGCAGGATCGGCATGGCCATGACACCGCACGGCAGTCCGGCATCTCGGAGTTTGCTGATCAATGCCAAGCGGGCCTTGGGGCTGGGCGTGCCCGGTTCAATGGCGGTGGCAAGTTTTTCATCCAGCAGGGCAAGCGAGACGCCCATGCCCACCGAAACTTGTTTCCCTGCCTGTGCCAACAGCGGAATGTCGCGGGCCAAGAGTGTTCCCTTGCTCAAGATCGAAAAAGGTGTGCCGGAGTCAGCCAGTGCGGCGATGATGCCGGGCATGAGCTGGTATCGTCCTTCGGCGCGTTGATACGGGTCGGTGTTGGTGCCAAGGGCCACATGATGTCGCCGCCAGGATGGTTTGAACAGTTCCTTGCGCAGGACCTGGGCAAGGTTGACCTTGACCACCACCTGCGAATCAAAGTCAACGCCAGAATCAAAGTCAAGATAACTGTGACTCTTACGGGCAAAACAGTAAACACAGGCGTGCGAGCAGCCGCGGTAGGGGTTCACCGTCCATTCAAACGGCATGGACGAGGTGGCGGGCACCTTGTTAAGGGCGCTCTTGGACAGGACCTCATGAAAGGTAATACCGGCAAATTCGGGTGTTTGCACGCTCTTGAGCAGTCCGGCTAGCGGCAGGAGAGGGGCAGTCGTCGGGACATTCGCCTGCTCCAGCGATGTTTGATCCAGCTGTTGATTCGTCCATCTCATAAAACCAGTCGAACATATCTTCGAAAGAGTGTCAAAGGTGAATTGTCGCCATGGGTTGACTGAGGCGTGTTCCGCGTCACAGGGGGCGCTAGGCTGTGAGGCAAGGGCAATGTGCCCCACCCATTGACTTAGAAGGAGTCGACATGACCAACTTGGCCACGATTGTGCGGACATCCGCACAGCGCACCCCTGCCGGGATTGCAGTGAAACTTGATGACATTGAGATTTCATTTGGTGCGTTGGAGGTTCTTAGCTCCAAGGTCGCCGGTCTGCTGGCGGCCCAAGGCGTGAACCCCGGGGACCGCGTGGCCTTGATCTCCCCGAACTTGCCACAGATGCCCGCCATCTACTACGGCATCCTGCGCTACGGGGCAATCGTGGTCCCCTTGAATCCACTGCTCAAGTCTCGAGAGGTGGCATACCATCTCAGCGACTCCGGCGCCGTGCTGGCCTTTGCCTGGGACGGGGTGCTCGGTGAAGTCGAAGCGGGTGCAGCGGCCACCGGCACCAAAGTCATCCCGATCGGGCCAGATTTCATGGGGCTCGTAACGGCTTCGGAAGCTCTCCCGGACATTGCCGA
>JBAUMA010000412.1:0-10778 GCA_049578485.1 Specibacter sp. | reverse complement strand
GCCGCGGGCTGCGCGCCGTTGTGCTGGCCCACCGCCCGGCGTCGGAGGCGCCGGAAGGCGACTTTGACCTGGACGGCCTGGCCCCCGTCGCCTTGCTGGCCTTCCGCGAAAAAGTGCGCCCCGATGCCGCAGCCACGCTGCAATACTTCCGTGAGCAGGGCGTGCTGCTGAAGATCATTTCCGGCGACAACCCGCGCACCGTGGCGGCCGTGGCCCGCGACGTCGGCTTCGACTTCACCGGCGACGGCTACGACGCGCGGGCGCTGCCGGAGGACCTTGATGCCATGGCGGACGTCTTGGAATGCGAAAGCGTGTTGGGCCGGGTCACGCCCGAACAAAAGAAGATGATCGTGCTGGCCCTGCAGTCGCGCGGGCACGTGGTGGCCATGACCGGCGACGGCGTCAACGACGCCCTGGCGCTCAAGCACGCCGACATCGGCATCGCCATGGGCACCGGCGCGGCCGCCACGAAAGCGGTGTCCCGGCTGGTGCTCCTCGACGGCCAGTTCTCGCACCTGCCCTAGGTGGTGGCCGAGGGGCGGCGGGTCATTGCCAACGTGGAGCGGGTGGCCAACTTGTTCCTGACCAAGACGGCCTACGCCATCATCATTTCGGTGGCCATCGGCATCCTGATGTGGCGGTACCCGTTCCTGCCGCGGCAACTGTCCATTGTGAGTTCCATGACCATCGGCATCCCGGCGTTCTTCCTGGCCCTGCTGCCCAACAACCGCCGCTACCAGCCGGGCTTTTTGCGCAGGTCGCTCATGTTCTCCATCCCGGCCGGAACCATCTTGGCCGCCTGCATCATGGCCGTGTACTCCTTTGCCCACGCTTTCCCCAACCCGCAACTCAGCGAGCAGGACGCCGTGACCACGGCCCAGACCGCCACCACCATGACGGTGCTCCTGGTGGCCCTGTGGGTGCTCGGAGCGCTGGCCCGGCCCTTCGATATTTGGCGCTCCCTGCTGGTGGCCGCCATGGTGGCCGGCCTCGTGCTGATCATGGCCATCCCGTTCGCCCGCAATTTCTTTGCCCTGGACATCCCGTCCGGGCCGCTGTTAGCGGTTACCATTGGCGTAACTGCAACAGGCTGTCTGGCGGTCGAACTGCTCTACCGTTTCCTGAAGAGGCGCGGCGCGGTCTCCGAGCGCGAGTAAGGTGTGCCTAACTGGCATCCCTGCCCTTGCGTGACAAAGATAAAAGTAGTGGCGAGAGGAGTCCATCGATGACTAATGTGGACAGTTTTGGTTCCAAAGGCGTACTTAATGTTGCCGGGACCGAATACGAGATTTTCCGACTGAACTCGGTTGAAGGCGCGAAGAGCCTTCCGTTCAGCCTCAAGGTATTGCTGGAGAACCTCCTGCGCACCGAAGATGGCGCAAATATTACCGCCGATCACGTGCGTGCATTGGCTGGCTGGGACCCGAACGCGGAGCCCGACACCGAAATCCAGTTCACCCCGGCCCGCGTCATCATGCAGGACTTCACAGGAGTCCCTTGCATCGTTGACCTGGCCACCATGCGCGAGGCCGTGAAGGAACTTGGCGGCGACCCCACCCGGGTGAACCCGCTGGCCCCGGCCGAGATGGTCATTGACCACTCCGTGCAGATTGACGTTTTTGGCAACTCTGGCGCGATCGAGCGCAACATGGAGATCGAATACCAGCGCAACGGCGAGCGTTACCAGTTCCTGCGCTGGGGCCAGACCGCGTTTGAAGACTTCAAGGTCGTTCCCCCGGGAATGGGCATCGTGCACCAAGTCAACATTGAGTACCTGGCCCGCACCGTTATGACCCGCACGGTAGACGGCGTCCTGCGCGCCTACCCCGACACACTGGTCGGTACCGACTCGCACACGACCATGGTCAACGGCTTGGGCGTGCTGGGCTGGGGTGTTGGCGGCATCGAGGCCGAGGCCGCCATGCTCGGCCAGCCCGTCTCCATGCTGATCCCGCGGGTTGTCGGCTTCAAGCTGACCGGGTCCATCCCGGCCGGCGCCACCGCCACCGACGTGGTCCTGACGATCACCGAGAAGCTGCGCAAGCACGGCGTCGTCGGCAAGTTCGTGGAGTTCTACGGCGAGGGTGTTGCCGGCGTGCCGTTGGCCAACCGCGCCACCATCGGCAACATGAGCCCGGAGTTCGGCTCCACGGCCGCCATGTTCCCGATCGACTCCGTCACGATTGACTACCTGCGCCTGACCGGCCGCTCCGACGACCAGCTTGCACTGGTCGAGGCGTACGCCAAGGAGCAGGGCCTGTGGCACGACCCCTCGGTTGAGATCAAGTTCTCGGAGTACCTGGAACTTGACTTGTCCACCGTGGTGCCGTCCATCTCGGGTCCGAAACGTCCCCAGGACCGCATCGAGCTGACCAACGCCAAGGGCCAGTTCCGCTCCGACCTGAAGAACTACGTTGAAGCGGATGCAAACGCCGATGGCAACACGGTTGACGAGTCCCTGGAAGAATCCTTCCCGGCTTCGGACGCCCCGTCCTTCACGCATGCCGACAACCATGCCAACGACACCGAGCGCGTAGTTGTTTCCGCCGCCGCCGGTGCCAACGGCCGCGTGTCCGCACCGATCCACGTGAAGAACGAATCCGGTGTCGAGTTCGAGCTCGACCACGGCGCCGTCTCGATCGCCTCGATCACCTCCTGCACCAACACGTCCAACCCGTCGGTCATGCTGGCAGCCGCTGTGCTCGCCCGCAACGCCGTCAACAAGGGCCTGGTCTCCAAGCCCTGGGTCAAGACCTCCGTTGCACCGGGCTCCAAGGTAGTCACCGACTACTACGAAAAGTCCGGACTCGTTCCGTACCTGGAGAAGCTCGGCTTCTACACGGTCGGCTACGGCTGCGCCACCTGCATCGGCAACTCCGGCCCGCTGGACACCGAAATCTCCGCGGCCATCGCCGAGAACGACCTCTCCGTCACGGCTGTCCTTTCGGGCAACCGCAACTTTGAAGGCCGCATCAACCCGGACGTCAAGATGAACTACCTGGCCTCCCCGCCTCTGGTCATCGCTTACGCCCTGGCCGGCACCATGGACTTCGACTTTGAAGCCGACTCCCTGGGCCAGGATGCCGACGGGAACGACGTGTTCCTGGCCGATATCTGGCCGAACCCGGTGGAGGTCCAGGAAGTCATGGACGCCTCGATCGACCGCGAGATGTTCACGAACTCCTACGCCACCATCTTTGACGGTGACGACCGCTGGAAGTCGCTTGAGACCCCCGAGGGCAACACTTTCGAATGGGATCCCAAGTCCACGTACGTCCGCAAGCCCCCGTACTTTGAGGGCATGAAGGCGGAGGCGGAGCCCGTAACGGACATCGCCGGCGCCCGCGTGCTGCTCAAGCTGGGCGATTCGGTCACCACCGACCACATCAGCCCCGCCGGTTCGTTCAAGTCCGAAACCCCCGCCGGCCAGTACTTGCTGGCCAACGGTGTGGAACGCAAGGACTTCAACTCCTACGGTTCACGCCGTGGCAACCACGAGGTCATGATTCGCGGCACGTTTGCGAACATCCGCATCCGCAACCAGCTCCTGGACAACGTCGAGGGCGGTTTCACCCGTGACTTCACGGTTGACGGCGGCCCGCAGGCCTACGTCTACGACGCCTCCATCAACTACCAGGCCGCCGGCACCCCGCTGGTCGTCCTGGCGGGCAAGGAGTATGGTTCCGGCTCCTCGCGTGACTGGGCAGCCAAGGGCACCGCACTATTGGGTGTCAAGGCTGTTGTCGCCGAAAGCTACGAGCGCATCCACCGTTCCAACCTGATCGGCATGGGCGTACTGCCCCTGCAGTACCCGGCCGGCCAAAACGCCGCGTCCCTGGGCCTGAGCGGCACCGAGACGTTCTCCGTCGAAGGTGTCACCGAGCTGAACAACGGCACCACGCCGAAGACGCTCAAGGTCTCGGCCGTTGCGGAAGACGGCACCACCGTAAGCTTCGATGCCGTACTTCGCATCGACACCCCCGGTGAAGCCGACTACTACCGCAACGGCGGCATCCTGCAGTACGTGCTGCGCCAGATCTCCGCAAAGGCGTAACGCCCACCGGAACTGCGCACTCAACCGCAAGGGCGGGTTTTTCGCTAGTCGAAAAACCCGCCCTTGCGGCGTTAAGTGTGCTTTCGGCCACCGATTCGGTTCCAACACCACCGCGGCGCTCCGTTGGGGCCGTGGGACACGATATTGTTAGACGTTGATAGTGGACCCAAGGAGGTACCCATGGGACTTTTGGAAACCATCACGCATCCGCGCGATCTCAGCAAGCTCAGTGACGCCCAAATGGAGACGCTGGCAGCGGAGATCAGGGAGTTTTTGATCAGCAACGTGTCCCAGACGGGTGGGCACCTTGGCCCCAACCTGGGCGTGGTCGAGTTGACGCTGGCCATCCACCGTGTCTTTGACTCCCCGCGCGACTCCATCATTTTTGACACCGGGCACCAGTCCTATGTCCACAAGCTGGTTACCGGCCGGCAAGACTTCTCCACCTTGCGCCAGCAGGGGGGCATGTCAGGGTATCCGTCCCGGGCCGAATCCGAGCACGACATCGTTGAAAGCTCGCACGCCTCATCCTCGCTTTCCTGGGCTGACGGCATCTCCCGGGCCCGCAAGCTCACCGGCGAAGGCGAGCGGTACGTCGTCGCGGTCATTGGCGACGGCGCCCTGACCGGCGGCATGACGTGGGAGGCCTTGAACAACATTGCCGCCGACAAGGACCGCCGCGTCGTGATCGTGGTCAATGACAACGGCCGTTCCTATGCGCCCACCGTCGGCGGATTCGCCGACTACCTTGCGTCCTTGCGCCCGGCTATCGACCACGTGCGCACCCACAAGAAGTACGAGGCCTCGATGTCGTGGGGCAAGAAACGCCTCCAGGACGGCAACGTGGCCGGCCAGTTTGTGTACAAGAGCCTGCATGCGGCCAAGAAGGGCATCAAGGATTGGTGGGCTCCGCAGGGCCTGTTTGACGATCTCGGCCTGAAGTACGTGGGCCCGGTGGACGGCCACGACGAACAGGCCATGGAATCGGCCCTGGCCGCCGCCAAGAACTACGGCGGCCCCGTCATCGTGCACGCGTTCACCCAGAAAGGCCGCGGTTATGCGCCGGCCCGCGCCCACAAGGACGACCAGTTCCACGCCGTCGGCGTCATCGACCCGGAGACCGGTGTGTCCGTGGACGCGCCCAGCGGCAAGTCCTGGACCAGTGTTTTTGGCGATGAGATCGCCCTGATTGCCGACGAACGCCCCGACATTGTGGGCATAACCGGCGCCATGATGATCCCCGTGGGCTTGCAAAAGTTGGCCGACAAGCACCCCGACCGCGTGGTCGACGTTGGCATTGCCGAACAGCATGCCCTCACCATGGCCGCGGGCATGGCCTTTGGCGGCCTGCACCCCGTGGTGGCCATCTACGCCACGTTCCTGAACCGTGGCTTTGACCAGTTGCTCATGGACGTTGCCCTGCACAAGGCCGGGGTAACCGTGGTCCTGGACCGTGCAGGGGTCACCGGACCCGACGGCGCCAGCCACCACGGCATGTGGGACATGTCGATGCTGCAGATCGTGCCCGGTCTGCACCTGGCCGCCCCGCGCGACGCCGTGCGCCTGCGCGAGGAAGTTCGCGAGGCGGTGGCGATCAGTGACGCACCAAGTGTGGTGCGTTATTCAAAGGGCGATGTCGGGCCCGAGGTTGCCGCCCTCGAGCGCCTGTCGGACGGCGTGGATGTCCTTGCCCGGACCGGTCCTGAGCTGCACTCCAACGGCACCGAGCCGGAAACCGATGTGCTCATTGTCAGCGTCGGCGCCATGAGCGAGCTGGCCCTGGACGTTGCCACGCGCGTCGGCGCCCAGGGCATCACCTGTACCGTGGTGGACCCCCGCTGGGTCATGCCCGTTCCCGCCTCGATCGTGCAGTTGGCCTCCCGCCACCGCATCGTCATCGTCATCGAAGACGGGGTGCGCGTGGGCGGCGTCGGTTCACGAATCCGCCAGGAACTTCGCGCCGCCGGTGTGGACACTGCCCTGAACGAGGTCGGCCTGCCCGTGGAGTTCCTTGACCACGGTTCCCGCGGCCAGGTGCTTGAACGCGTGGGTCTGACGGCGCAGCGCGTGGCACAGGACATCGTCGAGCAGGTGCTGGGCACCAAGGTGCCCTTCGCCCGTCCGTTGCCCGGACAGCCGGCCCCCCGCACCGGCCAACTGCCCATCCTGTGAGCGCGGCGCAAGGTCAAGTCCCGCACGGTGTCTCGCTGTCTGCGGCCAATCCGCAGCCTGGCGAGCTGATCGTTGCCCGGAACCGCAAGTACGATGGCAAAGCCCACTGGGTGGTGCCCGGACGGTACCTGGGCACAGACGAGTTTGGTGACTGGATCTTCCAAGGTACCAACGAATTCATCTCGCGCCCCGGCGCGGCCCTGTACACCGCCTCGGATGCCGTCATGCTGGTTCCCCACGGCGGCGACTGGGTGGCGACGTTTTACGACGAAGCGCACCCGGGCGCCGTCGAGCTGTACATCGACTTGGCCACGGGCATGTCGTGGCAGCGGATCCGCCCGTCCGTGATCGAATTCCACATGGTCGACATGGACCTTGACGTGGTCCGGACGAAGGCCCGTGGGCTCTACGTGGACGATGAGGACGAGTTTGCCGAACACCGCGTGCAGATGAACTACCCGGACGAGCTGTGCACCCGCATGGAATCGGCCACCGCCGCCTTGATGGACGCCGTTGCGGCCCGTCGGGCACCCTTTGACGGCCGCGACGCGGCCTGGTTCACCCTAGGAAGGACACTGCCATGAGCGGTACCGAAATTGACGCCAACATTGTGCGAATGTACAAGACGGACGACGACGGGGCCATGGTCTTCCGTGAAGCCTGGGTTGACGCCGGGGACGGCGCAGACGACGACGAGATCTACTTTGTTGTCAACCACGGTCCCGTGGGCCAGCAAAGCACGTCCAAGGAACTCGTCGTGCCGGCCGTGGAGGAAGCACACGGCATGCTGGCAGCTTTCCGGTCGCAGTGCCTCGCCGACGGCTATGCGGTGCTGTCCCGTGACGAGCAAAGCATCGTGGTGGCCCAGTTTGCGTTGAAAAACGCGCGGGTGACCGACAGGGACAAATACCTGGAGGAAAAAGCCCGCGAGGCGCTCACGGCGCACCTGGCCTGGCGCGGCAGCGGCGTGGTGGAGAAGACCGAATTCGTCCAGGGCCCGCACAGTACCGGCAAGCTGAACATCTACATCCTCTCGCCCGACTCCGCCCGCGCCGTGGCGAACATCAAGGTGTGCGCGCGCGAGCACAAGCTTGACTTCACGAAGCTCAGCATTGGCGTGGCGCCGTCAGGAGACCTGGCGGCCATCAAGGGCAAGCACAGCCCGTCGGGAAGCACCGTCTTCGAACTGTAGAGGTTGCATTCGCGGCAGCGGCCTTGGGTACAGTGGAACCATGACTGAATACCGCCAAGTAGGCCGCTCCGGATTGACCGTTTCCACCGTTGGCCTGGGGTGCAACAACCTCGGCCGCGGCGGTACGGTGACACAAACACAGCAGGGGAGTGACGCCGTCGTCCATGCCGCGCTGGATGCGGGCATCACACTTTTTGACGTGGCAGACTCGTACGGCTTGGCGCCCGGCGACAGTGAAACCATCCTGGGCAAGGCCCTGGGCAAGGACCGCGCCAACGTCATCATCGCCACGAAGTTCGGCATGGACACCCAGGGCGCCAACGGCGTGGACTGGGGCCGGCGCGGCTCGCGGAAGTACGTGCTGCAGTCGGTGGAGGCATCCTTGCGGCGCCTGGGCACGGACTACATCGACCTGTACCAGTTCCACACGCCGGACCCGTTCACGCCCATCGCCGAGACGCTGGCTGCCATGGACGACCTTGTCACTGCCGGCAAGGTGCGCTACATCGGCAACTCCAACATGGCGGGCTGGCAGATTGCCGAGGCCGAGTTCACCGCCCGCATGTCCGGGGGCAACCGGTTCATCTCGAGCCAAAACCACTACAACTTGCTGGACCGCCGCGCCGAGCTTGAAGTGACCCCCGCAGCAGAGGCCTTTGGCCTCGGCGTGCTGCCGTACTTCCCGCTGGCCAACGGACTCTTGACAGGCAAGTACAGCGGTGGCGTGGCGCCGGAAGGCAGCCGCCTGACACACGTGCGCCAAAACCTGATGACGGATTCCGACTTCGACCAGCTCCGGGCCTTCGGCGCGTTTGCCGCCGACCGCGGACTGACCGAACTGCAGGTGGCATTCTCCTGGTTGGCCGCCCAGCCGTCCGTGGCCAGTGTGATCGCCGGTGCCACCAAGCCCGAACAGATCCGCCAAAACGCCCAGGCCGCAGGCTGGAAGCCGTCCGCCGAAGACCTGGCCGAACTTGATGTGATCTTCCCGCGCACCCCCAAGGTCGCCCTCTTCTAGGCCACTGCGGGCCCGTACCACCTCGAGAGGCGGGCCCGCAGTCATTGGGTCCGGGGTGGTGCCCGTGCCTAGAAGATGGAGTTGATCGCGTTCCACCCCGCGCCGACCTGCTGGCGCGCTAGCCAGCCTCCGGTGCCGCTGCCGGGGTACAACCAGAGTCTTCCGGCGGCATCACGTGCCAAGACATCACTGGTGCGGTCGCTATTAAAATCACCCGGGCTCATGAGGGACGTTAAGGTGTTCCAACCGTTTCCGACCAGCACGTGGGGAAACCAGCCGCCGGTTCCGTTGCCGGGGTAAAGCCACAAGAAACCTGTCGACGTTTCACGAGCCAGCACATCCGTGCGGCCGTCGCCGTTGAAGTCGCCGGTTCCGACGATGGCGTTAAATCCGTTCCAGCCGGCACCGATGACTACGCGGGGAAGCCAGCCGCCTGTCCCATTGCCGGGGTAGAGCCACAGGCGGCCGGTTGCGGTCTCACGGGCCAAGACATCGACGCGCTGGTCTCCGTTGAAGTCCCCAACGCCGATAATGGCGTTGAAGGCGTTCCAGCCGTTGCCTACCCGGACAGGGGGTAGCCAGGCGCCCTTTCCATTACCGGGGTAAAGCCACAGGTATCCAGTGCTTGACTGCTTGGCGAGGACGTCAAGGGATCCGTCGCCGTTGAAGTCGCCCACCGTTTCAAGTGCATTGAAGCCGGCCCAGCCGTTGCCGATCGTGGCGCTCGCACCGAAGGATCCGCGGCCCGTGCCGGGATATAGCCGCAGGGACGCATCCGACGCGAGCCGCGCCAGGACGTCGTTGTTCCAGTCCCCGGTGAAGTCTGCCGTGGAATTCGACAGGGTCGACGCAGGCATGGACAAGGCGGTGAAAGCGTACGAACCACAGTTGAGGTCGTAGTCCCGGGTGTCGTCGTACCACTGGGCCAGGTACACATGGCCGCCGGAGAACCCGGGCTTGGCGCATTGATCGAGGGCCTCGTTGGGGTAGTCGAGCCGGCCTGCCGTGGCCCACACGGGCACGCCCGGCAGACGCCACGAAGCCGTGATGGCCTGCCAGCCAGAGGTGAACGAGTAGAGGCCGTAGGAGTAGCCGGCGTCCCGGAGACCACGCATCAACCCCTCCACCACATAGCGATTCTCCTGCTGTGCCGCCGCGCCGGTTACCGGCCATGGCTGGGCGGTGCGGGGTTCGACGTCGATCCACACCATGGGAGGCTTGAAGCCGATTCGTTTCATGGAGGCCGCGGCGAAAGACGCCTCCGCGTAGCCGATGTTGGAGAGCTGTCCGGGCCGGGTGCTTGCGGCCCATGGACCCTGGCTGCGGTAGGCGGTGAACTGTGCCGGGGTGGGAAACGCCGCCATCGTGTAGCCCTGCGCCGGGACGCGGTTCGTGGCCGCCCAAGAGACTTGTGCGGCGAGGCAGGGATTTTCGGTGAAGGGCAGCCCATCGGTGAGACCGACGACGACGAACTGCGCGGATGTGGGCGGCAGGGGGAGCCCGGAACCGCCTTGCGCCGTAGGACATTGTGGCCACGAAATGTCATAGCCTTGCAGTGTCGCGGCCTGGGCGGTGGGGATGCCCGCCGTCAGCAGCGCCGTCGTGACGGTCAGGCCCGACACCAAAGCAGCGGCCAAAGCCTTGAATGTGCTCGTGTGCACTGCAACCACCCCAAATCCACGTGGCAAAATCCTCTGGTTCCGGTGGGTGGGTCTCCGTGCCGTGCGGCTCGTCAATTCTCCGCTGGTCCCGCCCATCGGCAGTCCCTTATCGACCAAGTCAAGCACTGCCTGCAGGCAAGGCGCAAGGGTGCAGCCTATCCCTGTTTTCATGGTCCGAGCAGATGTAAATACTTCGCAGATCGCCCCCGCCGCGCTTGGAACCTAACGCAGCGTCAGACCTCTAGACGGGTGGACTGTGATCTGGTGTACCTGGCAGTGTTGGGGACGCGGAGGTGTAGTGGTGACCGGTGGGTGTTGTGATCGTGGAGCCGGAGCCGGAGCCGGAGCCGGAGCCTGTGCCGGTGGCCGGTGAGGTGGTCCAGCCGGGAGTTTCCTTGGTTTGGTTACAGGCGATGCAGAGGCCTTGGCCGTTGCTGATGCTGGTGGGTCCGCCGGCGGCGTAGGCCTTGATGTGGTCGTACTGTCGGATCGGGGCATCACACCAAGGCGTCCGGCAGCGTTGGTCTTGGAGTCGAAGGAATTCCTTCATGCCCTCTGGAAACGAGCGCGCACGTGAGTCCAGGGCCAGTAGCTGGGTGCTGTCCGGGTGGGTGAAGAGCCGTTTCAACCAGACCTGTGGCGAGGACCGGCCCGTGGTGGGCTTACTGCCAGTGGTCGAAC
>JBAUMA010000411.1:0-3840 GCA_049578485.1 Specibacter sp. | reverse complement strand
GGTGAAGGTCAGGGGCGATTTGGTGCCGTTGTGGAGGGTCTTGAGGCGTTCGAGTTCGGCAACGGTCGTCACGGCGGAGGAAGTGGTGATGGTCATGGATGACTCCTAATAAAGGGAAGAAACAAAGGGATGATGGGCTGGTCCGTCAGTGCCGGAGCGGGGCCTTGGAGGTCTCCCTGGCGAACAGCACGGCCACGAGGGAGATCAGGGCGGCGGCCATGAGGTACCAGCCGGGTGCAAGCTTTGAGCCAGACGTGGCAATCAGCAGGGTTGCCACAAACGGGGCCGTGCCGCCGAACAAGGCATTGGAGAGATTGAAGCTGACCGCGAAGCCGCTGTAGCGGACCCGCGTGGGAAACAGTTCGGCCAGGAAGCTGGGCAGCGTTCCATCGTTGAGGGTGAGCATCCCGCCGAGCAGGATCTGGACCAGCAAGATCACCAGGAAGTTCCCCGTGTCCAGCAACATGAAGGCCGGAACGGTCAGCACTATGAACAGGACGGACGCCGTGATCAGCACACGTTTGCGGCCGAACTTGTCCGATGCCATGCCGGTGAGGAAGATGAACCCGATATAGGTCAGCAGGGCGATGGTCGTGGCCAGGAATGACTCCGCGGCGCCAAAGCCCAACTCCTCATTGAGATAGGTGGGCATGTAGCTGAGAATGACGTAAAAGCCGACGGCATTCAGCAGCACCGCACCCACGGCCAGCAACAGCGGCCGCCAGTGGTCTTTGAACAGTGCCGCGACGGGCGCCTTGATGGCGTTGTCCTCGGCGGCCAGGGCCCGGAATGCGGGGGTGTCTTCGAGTTTGGTGCGGATATAACGGCCGATCAAGCCCATAGGGGCCGCCAGCAGGAAGGGCAGACGCCAGCCCCATTCGTTCATTTGCCCCGGCGTCAGCGTGATGGACAGTAGAGCCGCGATGAGTGAGCCGAGCAACAGTCCGGCGGCAGTGCTGGCAGGCACGACGGCGGCGTAGATGCCGCGCCGGTTCGGCGGGGCATACTCGACCAGGAACGCCGAGGCTCCGGCATACTCGCCGGCCGCAGAGAAGCCTTGAACCACACGCACCACCAGCAGCAGGATGGGTGCACCCAGCCCGATTGTGTTGTAGCCGGGGATCAGGGCAATCGCGAACGTGGCGCCGGACATGATGAGGATGGACAGGGAAAGGGCGTTCTTGCGGCCCATCTTGTCGCCGATCTGGCCCCAGACGAAGCCGCCGAGCGGGCGGACAAAGAAGGAGATGGCAAAGACGCCAAAGGTCAGCAGCAGGCCGGTGTGCTTGTCCGCCGTCGGAAAGAACGCGGTGGCGATCGTAGCGGCGAGGTAGCCGTACACGGCGTAGTCAAACCATTCAACAAAGTTGCCGATGAAGCTGGCGGTGATAACGCGCCGCCGCGTTCCCTTGTCGATGCCGTTGCCGTTGCCCGGACGCGGCTGGCCGCTCATGCTCAACTGCCCGCCGGTGGCCGGCATCGTTGCCGTCCTGCCCGTGCTGGGAGACTTGTGATTTGTCATGGGTTCCACCAAAAGGTATGGGTTGCAGTGAATGCAACACTGTTGCATCAGAATATGTGTGGCCGGAATCACTGTCAAGGATTTCTTGTGTCCCCGTGGTTGATGACGAAACAAATGCGCCCCGTCGGGCAGATTTCCGACGGAGCGCATCTGTTGCACTGCATGAAATTGAGTTGTCTCCACAGCTTGTCCGGGCTAGGCCGGCACTACCACTGGCTCCCGCGCGAGCTCGCGGCTCAGGTCCTGGGACAAGTCCGCCACCACTTGTTCATAGAGCAGCTCCCCCTTGGCTGCACTGGACCCGGCAGCCGACGAGAGGCACCCCGTGGCCGGCGTCCGTTCCGGCACCACTGGTAGCCGGTCGAAGCGCGGCAGCACCGCCGCAGGTCCGTCCACCAGACGGTCCATGGCGACACGTGCCGGCTCCAGGTGGAGCATGAGCGAAGTCTCCAGGACGCCGCCGTGCTCGATGTCCCAGCCCGGAAAACCGCCGGGATACACCCGTGCCAGGGTATCCTGGCTGACGAAATCCCAGTAGGACAGCAGCAGCACGCTTTGCGCCGCGCCCGGTCCAATGCCCAGCTCTTCCAGCGCCAGGTCGATTCCCTCGTAGAGAAACTGGTAGTTCTCGAAGTGGCCGTTGACCAACACAATGTCGCGGACCCCCTGGTTCAGGAAGGACTTCACCAGGTTGCGCGTCATGGCAATGAGAGACGCGCCATCCAAGCTGGTGGTTCCCGAGAGGTGGTTGCCGCCGCCGGACTTTTGCTGGGACTTGTACCCGTACGCGATGGGCTGGGCCACCAGTGCGCCAAGCGCCTTGGCGATACCAGCCGCGAACTGCGAGGACAAAATGGTGTCCGTTCCCAGCGGAAGGTGCGGCCCATGCTGTTCCAGGGAGCCGACGGGGATGAGGACCATCGCGTCCCCGGATACCAGGGCCTCACGGTAGGCAAAGGCGTCCATATCTTCGAGAAATACTGATGCGTCCATGTGGGTGGTGCTCCTCGATGGGTGCTGCATGGGGTGGTTAGGGGTTGATGATGTTGTTGTTGGGGCCGTAGCCGAATTTGGTGATGTTTTCGGTTCCGGTGTCGTTGATGACGAGGATGTCGTGTTCGCGGTAGCCGCCGGCGCCGGGTTGGCCGTGGGGGATGGTGATCATGGGTTCCATGGAGACGACCATGCCGGGTTCGAGGATGGTGTCGATGTCTTCGCGGAGTTCTAGTCCTGCTTCTCGGCCGTAGTAGTGGGAGAGGACGCCGAAGGAGTGGCCGTAGCCGAAGGTGCGGTGGGGGAGGAGTCCGTGGCTGATGTAGATCTCGTTGAGTTCGGCGGCGATGTCCTTGCAGATGGCGCCGGGTTTGATGAGTTCGAGGCCGCGTTCGTGGACTTCGACGTTGATGTTCCATAGTTCCAGGGAGCGGGCGTCGGGTTCGCCGAGGAAGAGGGTGCGTTCGAGGGCGGTGTAGTAGCCGCTGGTCATGGGGAAGCAGTTCAGGGAGAGGATGTCTCCTTGTTGGAGTTTGCGGGTGGTGGCCCAGTTGTGGGCGCCGTCGGTGTTGATGCCGGATTGGAACCAGACCCAGGTGTCGCGGACTTCCTGCTCGGGGAAGGTGCGGGCGATTTCGTGGACCATGGCTTCGGTGCCGATGAGGGCGATTTCGTATTCGGTGATGCCTTCGGTGATGGCGGCTTTGATGGCTTCGCCGCCGAGGTCGCCGATGCGGGCGCCGTGTTTGATGACGGCGATTTCTTCGGCGGATTTGATCATGCGTTGGCGCATGGCGGCTTGGGAGATGTCCAGCAGGGTGGTGTCGGGGAACGCGGCTTGGAGTTTGTCGCGGAGCAGGACTGGGAGGGTGTCGTCTTCGACGCCGAGGCGGGTGGCTTTGATGCCGCGGCGGTTGAGGGCTTCTTGGATGCCGTAGTAGAAGTTGTCGCGGCGCCAGTCGGTGTAGACGATGTTGTCGCCGTAGCTGGTGCGCCAGGGCATGCCGGCGTCGATGTTGGCGGTGATGGAGACGGAGTCTTCGGGGGTGACGACCAGGGCGTAGGAGCGGCCGAAGTAGGTGAAGAGGTAGTCGGAGTAGTACTTGATGTTGTGGTAGCTGGTCAGGACGACGGCGTCGAGGTTTTTCTCGGCCATGATGCGGCGCAGGCCGCCGAGGCGGCGTTCGAATTCGGTGTCGGTGAAGGTCAGGGGCGATTTGGTGCCGTTGTGGAGGGTCTTGAGGCGTTCGAGTTCGGCAACGGTCGTCACGGCGGAGGAAGTGGTGATGGTCATGGATGACTCCTAATAAAGGGAAGAAACAAAG
>JBAUMA010000410.1:0-1626 GCA_049578485.1 Specibacter sp. | reverse complement strand
GTGAAATAGACCCGCCTGGACGCCTGCTTTTGCCGTCGACTAGGCAAAATCAGGCGCCTTTAGTGGATCAGTGAAGTACGGAAGGCAGCTAAATAGAACAGAAGAACGCCCCGCAACGTGACAACTTTTGATTGACCATGATCATAAGTTCCACTAGGTTTTAAGTGCATGCAAAAACACGTCTTGCCCGCGGGCAAGACGCCAGCGATCAGTTCCGGCCGCAGTGGGTGGCCGGCATTTGCATGTCCGCGGCTTCCCTCCGCAATTTCCTCCCGCAGATCCAGAAAAGGTGTCACCCGTGAGCGCTTCCCCGAACCCCGCACCCACACCATTGAAGGTCGGCGTGGTGGGCGTCGGCTGGGCCGGCCAACAGCACATCAAGGCGTTCAGCAATGTTGACGGCGTCGAGGTTGTGGCCGTTGCCGGCATGGAGGCCGAACTTTTGGCACAGCTCCAAACCGAATTCACCATCCCCCACGGCTTTGCCCGGTGGCAAGACTTGCTGGAACTCGAAGGCCTGGACGCCGTCAGCGTGGCCGTACCAACCTTCCTGCATGCACCCATCACGGTTGCCGCCCTGGGGCGCGGCTTGCATGTGCTCAGCGAAAAGCCGCTGGCCCGCAACGGCGAGGAAGGCGCGGCCATGGTCGCCGCCGCCCGCGAGGCCGGCCGCGTCCTGGACGTGGTGTTCAACCACCGCCGCCGCGGCGACGTCAAAAAGCTCAAGTCGATCATTGACGACGGCGAACTGGGCCGCCCCTACTACGCCAAGGCGTCCTGGCTGCGCCGGCGTGGCATCCCCACGTTGGGCAGCTGGTTCACCAACCCCGAGCTGGCCGGCGGGGGTCCCCTGGCCGACATTGGCGTGCACGTCCTCGACTATGCGCTGCACCTGCTGGGCGAGCCCAAGGTCATCTCTGTCTCGGCGTCGACCTACTCGGAACTGGGCACGCAGGGCCGCGGCGGCGACGCAAACTACATTGCGGCGTCGGCCAACAACAAGTTTGAGGTGGAGGACTTCGCCTCGGCCTTCATCCGCCTCGAAGGCGGCGTCACCCTGGTGGTGGAGGCCGGGTGGGCCAGCTACCGCGACCCCGCCGACCTCATGGACTTCCGGGTCTACGGGACCGACGGCGGTGCAGAGTTGCGTGCGGCCCAGTCGCACCAGATCTCCGATTCCGGCCTGCGCATCTTCACCGACAACGAAGAAGTCAACGCCGACTACGTGGCCGAACCCCTGGAAGACGGCAACCACCAGGCAGTGGTTGACGAATTCGTCGCAGCGGTCCGCGGTGGCGAAGAGGTGTGGGGGCAGTTTGACGGATCCGTTGCCCTCACCCGGGCCCTGGTCATCGACGCCTGCTACAAGTCCGCCCTCGAACAGCGTGAAGTGAGGCTCTAAGAATGTCCCGGAAACTCAACATCCTGGTGTGGAACGAAGGCGTCCACGAACTGCGGAACGAGCCGGCCAGCATCGCTGAGATGTACCCCGCCGGGATGCACGGCGCCATCGCCGACGGGCTGCGGGAGTTCCACCCCGATGCGAACATCACCACTGCCACGCTGGCGGATCCGGAGCATGGCCTGAGCGAAGAAACGCTGGCCAACACCGACGTCCTGTTGTGG
>JBAUMA010000409.1:0-9493 GCA_049578485.1 Specibacter sp. | reverse complement strand
CCGCCTGTCGCGGTGATCTCCTCCACACGCTGATCCAGGGCCAGCTGATCCCTGGCCGCCAGCACCACGTGGGCACCGGCGTCGGCCATGGCCGCGGCGATGCCGGCACCGATCCCCCGGCTGGCGCCAACCACCAGCACCACCCTCCCGGCCATCACGCCAGGCAATTCCGACGCCGTCATGACAACACTCCACGGTCGCTGCGGCGGGCAGGTTCTCGGCCGGCCCCCCGGTTGGCCGCAGCCCGGGCCACGGGAAGCAGAAAACCAACGGCCACCAGCCACAGCATCCCGCCAAACCGCCCGATAGGCAGCAGGAACTGCAGCGGCTCCACGGCCAGGGACAAGAAGCTCAGCTCCGACAACGCGGCGAGCACCAGCCCGGTCCAGGCCAGCCAGCGCGGCACGAACCCAAGGATCAAGGCAGGTACGGCGAGCCCTGCCACCAGCAGGCCGAGTCCGACGACGAAGCCGACGCCGCCGGCCGCGAACCCGAGGAACGCCAGGGCTTGCGCCACGGGGACGTTGGAGCTGACTGTCGGCTGGCCTAGCACCCATGTGACCAAACCGGACAGCATGAGGAACATGGCCGCGGCAATGCCACCAAAAAAGCCAATGGCAGGTCCGGGAACCCTGACGCCGAGCCGGAGCTGGCGGGCATAAACAGTTGCAGCGAAGATCCCCAACGGCACCGCCGAGCCGAACTGCAACATGCCCGAAAGCCGCACGGCACCGGCATTTTGCTGGTAGAAACGCGCCACGTCGGCGGGCTGGGCGAACGGGGAAACAAACACCCGGCCGCCGGTCAGCAGGGCGCCAATCGCCAGCGACAACAGGAATATTCCCAAGTTGACGGCGGCCAGGATTCCCGGATGCGGCCCGCCGGTCCTGGACCTTGTGGGCTCCGGTTTGATCTCATCACTTGACATATCAAAATCATCCTCCTTCAATTGAATCATCAATTGAATGATTCACCTCTTGAACTATTCTGTCAACCATGTAATCTTGGCTATATGCCCACACCCCCTCCCGGCAGGCCGCACCGCACAGCTTTCCTGCTGTCCCAGCTCGGCGCGCTTGCCTCCACCCGCTTTGCCGAGCGCACCAAGCCCCTGGGGCTTACCCCCAGCGACGCCGGCACCCTGCGCCTGCTGGGCCGCAATCCCGGCATGAGCCAGCGATCACTGGCGGACAGGTTGGGCGCCGTGCCAAGCCGAATCGTGCCCTTGATCGACTCACTGGAAACGCGCGGGCTGGTGGAACGGACCCGCAGCAGCACCGACCGCCGCAACTACGAGTTGCACCTGACCCCCGACGGCACCGCCATGCTCGGGCGGCTCCGCGCCGTCGCCCGGGACCACGAGGCCGAGTTGCTGGCCGCGCTCACGGAAGAACAAGTCGGGCAGCTCCAAGGCCTACTCACCCTGCTCGCCGAGGGCAACGGCATGGACCAGGAACTTCACCGAGAGCTGGGCCGTTCGCGTCCGACGGCGTAATAAAGAAAGTTGATTGCCGTAACACGGGGAAACACAAATTATTGGGTGCTATGCTCCGCCGCCTAGCGTGGTGTCATGACTTCCACAGCAAACACCCCCAAGGTGTCACGGATCCCCAAGTGGGCCGGCAACTTCGGCATTCAAATTGTCGCCGGCCTCATTGCCGGCCTCGTCCTGGGCCTGATCGCGCGCAACCTGGGCGGGGACCCGGAGACCAACCCCAACGGCCTCACCACCACGCTAACCATCATCGGTTCCAGCTACGTTTCCCTGCTCAAGGCCGCCGTGGTCCCGCTGGTCTTCACTGCTGTCGTTTCCTCGATCGCCAACCTGCGCGAGGTAACCAACGCCGCTCGCCTGGCCTGGAACACCCTGCTGTGGTTCGCCATCACCTCGCTAATCGCCGTGACCATCGGCATCGTGCTGGGCGTCGTGTTCCAGCCCGGCGCCGGCACGGGCCAGGCCACCCCGAAGGACTACACCGGCGGCTCCGGCGACTGGTGGGCATTCCTCACCGGGCTGATCCCCTCGAACTTCATGGGCCTGGGCGCCACCACCAAGACGGTCGACGGCGCACTTGCCACGAGCGTGAACTTCAACGTCCTGCAGGTGCTGGTCATCGCGATCGCCATCGGCATCGCCGCCCTGAAGGTTGGCAAGGCCGCCGATCCCTTCCTCAAGCTCAACGGCTCCGCCCTCGCCGTCATCCAGAAGGTGCTGTGGTGGATCATCCGCCTAGCCCCCATCGGCACCGTCGGCCTGATCGGCAAGGCCGTCTCCACGTACGGCTGGACCACCATCGGCTCGCTCGGCAAGTTCACGGTGGCCATCTACGTAGGCCTAGCCCTGGTCTTGTTCGTCGTCTACCCGATCCTGGTCAAGTCGCACGGGCTCTCGATCAAGCAGTACTTCTCCGGAGTCTGGCCGGCCGTCCAGCTGGGCTTCGTCTCCCGCTCCTCGATCGGCACCCTGCCGCTGACCCAGCGCGTGACCGAGCGCAACCTGGGCGTCCCCCGCGCCTACGCCTCCTTCGCCGTGCCATTGGGCGCCACCACCAAGATGGATGGTTGCGCCGCGATCTACCCGGCCGTCGCCGCCATCTTCGTAGCCCAGTTCTTCGGCATCCACCTGGACCTGGGCCAGTACCTGCTGATCGTCCTGGTCTCGGTGCTGGGCTCCGCGGCAACCGCGGGAACCACGGGCGCCGTCGTGATGTTGACGCTGACGCTCTCCACGCTGGGACTGCCGCTGGCCGGGGTCGGACTCCTGCTGGCAGTGGACCCCATTCTGGACATGGGCCGCACCGCGGTGAACGTGGCCGGGCAGGCACTGGTCCCCACCATCGTCTCGAAGCGCCAGGGCATCCTGGACCAGGACCTCTACAACGCACCGCGCAATGGCAACCCGTTTGCCGATGACAGCGACGCCGATCTTGCCGCCGCGAGCAAGGAAAGCAATGCCAACGAAAGCATTGCCAGGGACGACGCCGGCGAGCCCGACTCCCAGCGGGAACTCGCCAACGCCTAGTTCAAAAGCGGACAAGCATCCCGCAACCCTGCTGTAGGAAATATTCATAACAGGCTCCCGCCACGAATCCCCGTTGGGGAATCGCGGCGGGAGTTTGCGTTGGGGGCACCGTAGGATGCGATCAGGAGTCATTCCCGGCCGCGGCCGGCCAGCGAAAGGCGCACCCATGATCATCGTGACCACCAACGACCTCCCCGGATACAAGATCGACGCCGTCTTCGGCGAGGTCATGGGCCTGACAGTGCGCTCACGCCACATCGGTGCCCAACTGACCGCCGGATTCCGCGCCCTCGGCGGTGGCGAACTCCCCGAAATGACGAAGGCCCTGTACGAAAGCCGCCAGGAAGTGGTGGCACGCATGGTCACCGAGGCCGAGGCCAAGGGCGCCAACGCCATTGTCGCCGCACGTTTTGACACCTCGGAAATGGGCCAAAACTGGACCGAGGTGTGCGCCTACGGCACCGCCGTCTTCGCCATTCCCTTGGCCGAGGGTCAGCCCGGCGCCACGGGCCAGTCAATCTACCTGTCCCAGAATCCGCAGGCCCAATAGCCCCGCCGCGAGGGCATTTTTGAGGCGGGTGGGCCGTTATAGCACACCCACCTTTTAATTTGCATGGAGTGCAAACTTGCACTTAGTGTAGCTATGTGACCGTTTCTCCAGGACCCCTCTCCCCCGCCCCCACGTCCCGCCGCGAGCTGAACAAGACCGCCACCCGGGACGCCATTGCCGGCGCCGCACTGGAGTTCCTGCGCACCAAGGCCCTGAACGAATTCACCGTCGACGACGTCGCCACGGCCGCCGGAGTATCCCGGCGCACCTTCTTCAACTACTTTTCCTCCGTTGAGGCGGCCGTGGCCAGCTTCACCCAGCGCTATCTGGACTCCGTCATAGCCGAGCTGGAGGCCCGTCCCGCCGAGGAGCCGCTCCTGGAATCGGCCCAATATGCCCTCTCGGCCGGGGGCGACCCCCGGGAACTGGCCATCCTGGCCGAGACCTTTGCCCTCACCCAAGACCCCGCACTGGGCCGCTTCCAGCTGCAGGCCTGGGAGGAATGCAGCCTGAAGATCACCGACGTGGCCCGCAACCGCCTCCCCGCCGACACCGACGAGCTGTACCTCAACGCGCTGGTGGGGGCCGTCGTCGGCAGTTGCCGGGCGGCATTTGTCGTTTGGTTCAGCCAACGCGGCTCGGACACCTCGGAGGAATCGCTGGCCGAGCTGCGTGCGCTGCTCAACACCACCATTTCGCTCATTCGCAACGGATTCACCTACTAAGGATTCACCCAGGCCGGGGCCTTGCCCGCACCGGCTTTCAACTAAAAGGACGCATCATGGCTCTTTGGCTTTATCGGCTCGGCCGCTTTTCCGCCCGTCGCGCCTGGGTGGTGATCGCCACTTGGGCGGTCCTCATGGGACTGGTGGGAGGTGCCGCGGCATTGTTCATGGGCCCAATGTCCAACAATTTCCAGATACCCGGCACTGAAACCCAGCAAATGGCAGACAAGCTCAAGGCGGACCTGCCCGAGGCCTCCGGCGGCAGCGGATCGGTGGTGTTCACCAGCACCAACGGCGAGGCACTCACGCCCGCCCAGGAAAAGGCCATTTCGGCCACCCTGGTCACCGTGAAAACCGTCCCCACCGTCAAGGGCACGATCGACCCGTTCGCGACCACGGCGTCACTCGCCGACGCCCACACGAAATTGGCAGCGGGCCAAACACAACTTGCCGCCGGTGAAGCCAAGCTGGCGGACGGCAAGAAGACCCTGGATGCGACCCGGACCCAGCTTGCCGACGGACAATCCAAGCTCGACGCCGGCCAAGCCGGGCTCGATGCCCAAAAAGCCCAGATGGCCGCCATCCCGGCAGGTTCGGACCAGGCCGCCGCGGCTTCGGCGCAACTCTCCGCCGGGCAGGCCCAGCTCGATGCCCAGAAGGCGCAGTTGGCAGCCGGCCAGGCCCAGCTGGCGGCCGGACAGGCCAAATACGACGCGTCCGCCAAGCAAATCACCACCAAGAAAGCCGAACTCGCTACGGGCATCCGCTCCGCCGACGCCGCATCCGCGTTGAAGTTTGTCTCCGAAAACGGCAAGGCCGCCATTGGCCAGATCCAGTTCTCCGAATCGATGAACGCCGTGACCCCGGCCAACCGCCAGCTGGTCCAGGACAAGCTGAACACCTTGAACTCCAACGGCGTGACCGTGGACTACAGCCAGGAAATCGTCCAGGACGTCTCCTCACTCTTCGGCATCGCCGAGGTGCTCGGCATTGCCGTGGCTGCCGCAGTACTGATCATCATGCTGGGCACACTGATTGCGGCCGGACTGCCGCTGCTCATGGCCGTCATCGGCGTGGGCATTGGCGTGGGCGGCACCATGGCGCTGACGGGCGTTATCGACATGTCCTCCATTTCCCCCATGCTGGCCCTGATGCTGGGGCTGGCGGTGGGCATCGACTACTCGCTGTTCATTGTGAACCGACACCGCCAGCAGCTCCTGGCAGGCATGGAGCTGCGCGAGTCCATCGCCAAGGCGACGGGCACCTCCGGCAATGCCGTCATGTTCGCCGGCCTCACCGTCGTCATCGCACTGTCGGCCCTTTCCGTGACGGGCTTGCCGTTCCTGACCGTCCTTGGCCTGGCCGCGGCCGCCACCGTGGCCGTCGCCGTCATGATTGCCCTGACGCTGACCCCCGCACTCCTGTCCCTGATGGGGCGTAAGGTCATCTCCAAGCGAACCTGGGCCAAGAACGCGGCCGAACGAGCCACGCACGACGCCGAGGTGAACGCCGACGGCTCCGTCCCCACGGCCGCGGAGCGCGCTTTGGCCGATGACGCCAAAGACATCAAGCGCAGCGCCCGCGGTTGGGGAGGCCTGGTCACCAAGCACCCGATCATCTCCCTGGTCACGGCGGTAATTGCGCTGGCCGTCGTCGCCATCCCCGCGGTTGACCTACGCCTGGCCTTGCCCGACGGCGGCTCCGAGCCCGTGACCTCCAGCGCCTACAAGGCGTACACGATCACGGGGGACAACTTTGGCAAGGGCATGAACGGCCCCATCATCGTGGTCGGTTCGCTGCCCACCGGATTGAACGAGCAAAGCGCCACCGTGCTGAACCTCGACGTGGCCGACCAGCTTCGCAAGGTGACCAACGTCAAAGCCGCCGTTCCGGTGTCCGTCAGCAAGGACTTCCGCACCGCCGTCTACCAGGTGGTCCCCGCCGAAGGTCCGGCGAGCGCCAGCACCGTCCAGGTTGTTCACGACCTGCGCACCGAGGGTGCCGCCATCAAGTCAGACCTTGGCGTCAGCATCGGCCTGACTGGCCAGACGGCGGCCAACGTTGACGTCTCCGCCAAGCTGGGAGCGGCGCTGCCGCCCTACCTGGCGATCGTCGTCGGGCTGTCCCTGATCCTGCTCATCCTGGTGTTCCGCTCCATCCTGGTTCCGATTCTTGCGACCGCCGGCTTCCTGCTGTCCCTGGTTGCGGCGTTTGGCGGCGTGGTGGCCGTGTACCAGTGGGGCTGGCTTGGCGGCATCTTCGATGTGGCCAACCCTGGCGCGGTGCTCAGCTTCCTGCCCATCATCTTGATCGGTGTGCTATTCGGCCTGGCCATGGATTACCAGGTGTTCATTGCCTCGGGCATGCGTGAGGCGTTCGTCCACGGCCAAAGCGCCAAGCAGGCCGTGCGGACCGGGTTCAAGCACGCGGCCCCCGTGGTCACCGCCGCGGCCATCATCATGACAAGTGTGTTCTCGGGGTTCATCTTCTCCCATCTGACCATGGTGCGGCCGCTCGGTTTCGCACTGGCGTTCGGTGTTTTGATCGATGCGTTCGTGGTGCGTATGACCATCATCCCCGCCGCCATGCACTTGCTGGGCAAGTCGGCCTGGTGGATCCCGAAATGGTTGAACAAGGTGCTCCCTGATGTGGATGTGGAGGGGGCAAAGCTGGTTGCCTTGACGGAGGCGCCCGCCCCCGCAGGGCAGCCGGAATCAGTCCGGGCAATCTAGCCTTCCCTGCCAATGACGCGGGGCGCGGTGGCGGTGTCAACTCCCACCCGCCCCGCGTCATTGGCGCATGCTTGATCGCGGCGACTGCGTTTATCCCCATATACAGGCTTACCTGGTGCTGCCAGAATGGAGGTGAGTGACCCTACGACAGGTGCCGGGAGAATAGTCGTGAGTGAAGATCCGCAGGCCCGCCAACAACTCTCCGCCCACATCGAGCGGCGCCGTTCCAACATCCGCTCGTTCCTGGGCCGGGCCCGGCCGCGACGGAACCGGCTCACCACCGTGGCCGTCGTCGGCAGCACACTTGCCGCCGCCCTCACCGTCGGCCCGGCTATTGGAGGGACCCGCTTCACCACCGGCATTCAGGGGATCCTTTCCCTCCGCGACGATTCAATCGTGTGGCGCGTCCTGTGCATGGTGGCCGTGTTGCTGTCCCTCGCCGCCGCACTGGCCACCAACCTGGCCAACTCCCACGCCATCTCTTCCCAGGTTTCAGCCGCCGAGGCCTGCAGCGCCGAACTTGACGGCCTGGAGTCTGCCCTGGCCTTCGGGCACCTGCCCACGGACGATGCGATCGACCTGTACCGGCAATATGTGGCGAAGGTGTCCTTCATCGACGACGACCCCGGGACGTAGGCGTTTCCCCTGCGTACGGGGCCGGGGTCTAGACTGTGAGGCACCACACAATAATTGCTGCCGAGGCGGACCCGCCCCGGTACCCGGCCAGCCCACGTCCGCACCCCTGGAGGGTTCATCTCCGTGTCTCACCCATTGCTGGACGCCCAGGAGCCCGTTCGGAAACTTGTGCGCGAATCCTGGCAACGTTCGCGGCAGGCCCTTCCGTCGCCGGATGGATTGGTCCCTCCACAGGCATGGGAGAGCCGGGACTTGCTGGAAGTGCGCCGCAACCACCCTTTGGCAGCGGTCATGCCCATCATCCAGCAACTGCTCGTGGTGCCCAGCCACGACACCGGCCTGCTCATCGCCGTGGGCGACGAGCACGGCCGCTTGCTCTGGGTGGAGGGCGATTCATCGGCCCGCCGCCACGGTGAACGCATCAACTTCGCCAGGGGCGCCGACTGGTCGGAAATGGCTGTGGGCACCTCAGCCCCCGGCACCGCCCTGGTGCTGGGCCACAGCGTGCAGATCAAGGGCGAGGAGCACTTCAACCCGGCCGTGCACTCCTGGAGTTGCACCGCCGTCCCGGTCCATGACCCCGATTCCGGCAGCATCCTGGGCGTCGTCGACATCACCGGCGGGGCGACCGCCGTGGCCACCCACACCCTTTCACTGGTGCAGGCAACGGTTGCCGCCGCCGAGGCCCAGTTGCGGATTCAGCGCCTGGAACGCCTGGCCGCAGCGCCGCGGCGGGCCAGGACGCAGCCCGGCCCGGTCAAGCCCTTGTACAAGGACAGCCTGCAAATACTCGGCCGGGACCAGGGCGTGCTGCATCTGGCCGGCCAGGCCCACACGCTTAGTGAACGGCACACCGAGATCCTGACCATGCTGGCCCTGCACCCGGCCGGGCTCAGCGCCGAGGAGCTCACCGCCATGGTCTACCCGGCGGGGACGTCGCTGGCCAGCATCCGGGCGGAAATGGTGCGGCTGCGCCGGCTCCTGCACAAGTACGGGGAGTCGCTGGTTCCCGAGTCCCGGCCCTACCGGCTCCCCCGGTCCCTCGTGGTGGACGCCGCACAAGTGCTCAGCTACCTTGACCGCGGAGCACACCGGCTGGCCCTGAACATCTACCGCGGCGAGGTCATGCCCAAGTCCCAGGCCCCGGAGATCGAGACACTCCGCACCCGGGTAGGTGTCCTGCTGCGCGAGGCCATCCTCAGCGATGCCAGTCCCGAGGTGCTGCTGCAGTACCTGCAGCTGCCGGAGGCCGCCGACGACGCCGAGGCCTGGCACTGCGTCCTGCGCCTCCTGCCGCCGCGCTCACCCAGGCGGGCCGCCGTCGTCGCCCACCTCGAAGCGCTGGAAAGCTAGCGCAGGCCGGGTTCCCCGGCGTCGAACTCCTCGAGCCTGCAGGGCACGAGCCATGCAACGTGGATGCAACGTAGCCGCGCGTACGCTTCTTGGCAAGGACACTGACGTCCCCCACGCAGAGGAGTTTAGACAATGACTGTTTATGCACAGCCCGGCCAGCCAGGATCCAAGGTCACCTTCAAGGACCGCTACGAGAACTGGATTGGCGGGGAATGGGTGGCCCCCGTCAAGGGCGAATACTTTGAGAACGTCTCCCCCGTCACCGGCAAGGTGTTTTGCGAGGTGGCCCGCGGCACCGCCGAGGACATCGACCTGGCCCTGGACGCCGCCCACAAGGTGGCCCCGAGTTGGGGCAAGACCTCCCCCACCGAGCGCGCCGCCATCCTGAACAAGGTGGCCGACAGGATTGACGAGAACGTCGAGCTCCTGGCCGTCGCCGAGACCTGGGACAACGGCAAGGCCGTGCGGGAAACCC
>JBAUMA010000408.1:0-4499 GCA_049578485.1 Specibacter sp. | reverse complement strand
ACCCGGTCGTCGAGCCTGCGGCCGGACCCCCCGCGGACCGGAGTTCCCCCGGCTGGGCCCCCGAGCGCGAGGGACCCACTGCGAGCTTGCGAGCAGGGGGAGCGCTTGGGGACTTTCCGGCCAATCGGCCGCGAGCGGCCTCGGCCTCCCTGACGCCGCCTTCGGAAACCCCGGCTCCGCCGGTGGCCGCTACACCGGTGGCCGAGCCCTTCACCTCATCTGACACACAGGAGCAACATCGTGGCGATTAAGCCTGGCCGCCTTGGCATAGGAATCATTGGCGCCGGCAAGGTTGGTGCCGTTTTGGGGGCGGCATTGCGCGCCGCCGGGCACGCCGTCGTCGGGGTTTCAGCCGTGTCGGAGGCGTCGCGCGAGCGGGCCGAGCTGCTGCTGCCCGGCGTGCCGGTGCTGCAGATCCAGGACATCGTGGAGCGCTCGGAGCTGGTGCTGCTGGCCGTGCCGGACGACGCCCTGTCCGAGCTGGTTTCCGGACTGGCAAAAATGGGCGCCTGGCAGGCCGGGCAACTCGTGGCACACACCTCGGGACGGTTCGGCACCGGCGTGCTGGCTCCCGTCAAGGCTGCCGGTGCCATCGCGCTGGCCCTGCACCCGGCCATGACGTTCACCGGGATGAGCCTTGATTTGGCCAGGTTGGCCGACTGTTCCTTTGGCATCACGGCCGATCCCGCCATGCTCCCCATCGCCCAGGCCCTCGTGGTGGAGATGGGCGCCGAGCCCGTGGTCATCGCCGAGGCCGACCGGGTCCTGTACCACGCCTCCCTGGCCCACTCCGCGAACCATATGGTCACCCTGGTGGCGCAGGCGGCCCAGATTCTGGGAGACATCGGGGTCGAAGCGCCCAACCAGGTGCTTGGCCCGCTGCTGCGCGCCGCATTGGAGAACGCGCTCGCTTCGGGGGAGTCGGCCCTGACCGGCCCCGTGGCGCGCGGCGACGCCGGAACGGTGGCTGCCCACACGCAGGCGCTGCGCGAGCATGCGCTGGACACCGGCTCCGCCGACATCATCGACGCTTATGTGGCAATGTCATCAGCCACGGCCGCCCGGGCCGCGGCGCGGGGCCTGCTCTCGGAGGCCGCGCACACATCCATCGAGGTGGCCCTTGCCGCTGACGACGACGGCGACCCCGCCGAAGCCGCCGCACCCGCGGATCCCCGCAACTGAATGAACTGGAGAAAGTGACGTACATGGGCATCACCCTGGTATCCTCGATCGCCGAGCTGAAAGCCCGCAGTGCCGAGCTGCTGGCCGAAAGGTCCGGCCCAAACGCGGGAACGTTGGGCCTGGTGCCCACCATGGGCGCACTCCACGCGGGCCATGCGGAACTGGCGACGGCGGCGGTGGCGGAAAACGCCGTGGTGGTGGCCAGCGTCTTTGTCAATCCGCTGCAGTTTGGCGACGCTACGGATTTGGCACGCTACCCGCGCACCACCGACGCCGATCTGGCCCTGCTCGAGGCCGCAGGGGTGGACATCATGTTCGCCCCGTCCGTTTCGGAGATGTATCCCGGCGGAGAACCGGCCGTGCGCGTCACTGCCGGGGCCTTGGGTGAGTTGTACGAGGGGGCTTCGCGTCCCGGCCACTTTGACGGGGCCTTGACAGTGGTGGCCAAGCTGCTGCATGCGGGACGCCCCGACACCGGGCTTGCGGCGGCCGATGCTGCCGCCCGCCCCGCATTCCGTGCCTACTTTGGCCAAAAGGACGCCCAGCAGCTGGCGTTGGTGCGGCGCATGGTGGCCGATCTGAACTTCCCCGTGGACATTGTTGCCGTCCCCACGGTGCGCGACGCCGACGGCCTGGCTCTCTCCAGCCGAAACAGGTTCCTGTCCGCCGAAGAGCGCGAATCCGCTTTGGTGCTGTCGCGCGCCTTGCGACTGGTGGCCGAGCGCGCCGCCGCGCATCAGCCGCTCGACGTCGCGTCCGCGGAGGCGCTGGTTCGCAGTGCTCCCAGCGTGGAGCTGGACTATCTGGAAGTGGTGGACCCCGACACCTTGCTGGCGCGTGCCGAAAACTGCCAGGACACCCCGTTTACGGGCCAGGCGCTGGTCTTGGTCGCGGCCAAGGTGGGCCCCGTGCGGCTCATCGACAACCAGCCCCTGGGGTAGCAGACACGCCTCGTGGAGCGTCCCCGCTTCCTTAAGCGTTGAGGGGGCACATCTTCCTTCGAAGATGTGCCCCCTCAACGGTTTTCAGGCGTGGTTACAGTTTGGCGGCAACCTCGGCGACGGAGGGGTAGGCCGTTTGCGTGCCCTTCTTCGTGGCGGCCAGCGCGGCAGCCACGGAGGCGTAGCGTGCCGCTGCAACCAGGGAATCCCCGGCGGCAAGGCGCGCGGCCACGGCACCGGTGAAAGCGTCGCCGGCACCCGTGGTGTCCACTGCCTTCACGACGGTCGGCGCAATGCGCACCACCGGCTCCTCGGTGTTGGACGAGTCCAGGACCACGGAGCCCGCCGAACCCAGCGTCACGAGGACCCGGTGCAGTCCGCGGCCGGCAAACAGCTCGACGGCGGCGAGCCAGTCGCCCACTGGGGCATCGGCTTCGGGCATGTCGGCCCCGCCCAGGAACTGCGACGCCTCGTGGGCGTTGACCAGCAGGACATCGGTCAGCCGGGCAAGCTCGTCGGCGACCGGGGCGTAAGGGGAGAGGTTCAGCAGCACTGTTGCCCCGGCGTCGTGCCCTGCCTGCGCGGCGGCCTGCACTGTTTCCAGCGCAACTTCCAGGCACAGGCAGACGACGCCGGCCCCGGCAAAGAGCGCCGGGTCCATGGCCTCGGGGGACAGGGTCCCATTGGCGCCGGAGGAGATGATGATGCTGTTCTCTCCGCTGTCCTCGACGGAGATGACGGCAACACCGGTGGGCTCGGAAACGCGCCGCACGTGGCTGACGTCGACGCCGGCACCGGCCGTGGACGCCACCAGCATGTCGCCGTTGGCGTCCTGGCCCACGGCGCCGATCAGTGTGACATTGCCGCCCAGCCGGCCGGCGGCCACCGCCTGGTTGGCGCTCTTGCCGCCGGGGTTCACGGCGAATCCGTTGCCGTGCAGGGTTTCCCCGGGGGCCGGCAGGCGTTCGCAGTAGATGGTGAGGTCGGCGTTCAGGGAACCGGCCACAATGATGCGTGGGGAATTCATGGCATGCCTTTCAAGGCTGTCGGCGGCAGGGTGCGGTGCGCGGGTTTAGGCCTGGACCTCGGCGTCAACCGGCTTGGGGATGAGCAGCGAGGCGGCCAGGCCCAGCGCCGTGACCACCAGGGCCACAACAATAACCGTAGTGTAGGACGCCACGACTCCCATGGAGCCGGCCGCCACCAGGATGGCCGGCAGCACCAGGAAGCTCAGCCCGGCACCCAGGTTGAACGCGCCGGCGTTCATGCCGGGCAGGAAGCCGGGGTTGCCCTTGGGGGAGTGGACCACGCCCAGGCCGTTGAGCATGATGTTCACGGTTCCGGCGTACATGATGCCCAGCAACACGGTTCCGGTGATTAGCAGGCCCAGGTTGTGCAGGCCGAAGAAGCCGATGATCGCCAGGGCCACCAGCGAACCTATCATTCCGATGCGCAGCACGGTCGTATAGCCGAGCGTGGGGGCCAGGCGACCGGTGATCGGGCCAAAGACCCAGCCAAGGAGCGCGTACGGGGTCAGGATCAGCAGTGACATTTCGGTGGCTCCGATCCCGAAACCGGGGTCGGCCGCCTGTACGAACGCGGGCACGATCCCGTTGATGACAGCGAAGATGCCCGTCATGGTCAAAGTGGTGGTCAGCAGGGTGGCCCAGGTGGAACGCTGGCGCAGGTGCTTGATCTCCACCATGGGGTGTTTGGAACGCTTTTCCGTGGTCCAGAACAAGATGAACGCGACGACGGCGACAACCGCCAGGACGATCGTCTGGACTACGACGTCGGCGGAGTAGCCGCCCAGCAGCGTCGATGCCTGGTTCAGCGCGGTCAACAGGGCGCCAACGGCGACCACGATGAACAGCACGCCCCACCAGTCCATCTTGGTGCCCTCTGAGGGCTTGGATTCGCGGGCCATGAAGCCCACGAGGGCCGCTGCCACAGCACCCAGGACCACCATGAGCCAGAAGATGCTGCGGAAGCCATAGTGCTGGGCCATGAAGCCACCCACGAACGAGTCAATGCCGGCGATGCCGCCGTTGACGGCCGTGATGAGGCCCATCAGCACGCCGTACTTCTTCGGGTCCTTGACTTCGGAACGGAGCATGATCAGGGCCAGCGGCACGGTGGGGCCGCTGACGCCCTGGATGATGCGGCCAACGAACAACCAGGTGATGTCGGGGGCCATGGCGGAGATGACGGAGCCCACAGCCATCAGGATCATCATGCCAAGGAGCACCTTTTTGCGGCCGATGATGTCGCTCAGGCGGGGCAGGAACAGGGAGAACAGGGCGGCCGCAGTGAAGAACCAGGTCTGGGACAGGCCGATCACGGCCTGGTTGGTGTGCAATTCCTCGCCCATGGTGA
>JBAUMA010000407.1:0-4086 GCA_049578485.1 Specibacter sp. | reverse complement strand
GAGGTGGCCCGGCCGCGAGGGTCCCGCCGCGAGCTTGCGAGCTGTGGGAGCGGCTGGGGAGCGAGACCAGGCATCAGCTCGGGTGGGCGCGCCGGCGGAGCTCCTCGATCAGTGGACGCAATCCGTCGGGGATCTGCGACTCGGTGAGTTCCAGTACCCGTTCGCCCGCCGGAGCGGAAACCGCCAGGCGGTAAATGGGTTGGCTGGCAGCGCCGGGGGGACCGGACGTCGCCGCGTCCCCCAGCGTTCCAAGGGCGCCCAACACCCCGTCGAGATGTTCCGGCGGGAGTTCGTCGGTATCCATGGCCGAGGACTGGCGCAGGCCCGTGAAACCCCCGCTGATTTCAAGTGAAACGCGCATGCGGCCCTTCCCTGATAGGAGGCGGCGAACCAGTTCCCCACCGTGGGTTGAGACTACCAGAACCCCTGCTGCCGGGCTGCGGAACGCACCACCTGGCTGGCGTTGGCGGGCACCTGCCCTGCACGGGCGAGAATGCGGGCCTGTGCGGCTGCCACGATGGCGGCATCATTGAAGAGCGCCGTGGGCCACAGGTTTTGCAGCGTCTGGTACATGATGAGCGCGCCCGCGTCGATCCCGATTTCCGTGCAGATCAGGTAGAACCAGCGGTTGGTGATGCCCGACATCATGTGCGGGTCCGAGTCGGCGTAGCCGCTCATGTCCCTCGGCTGGGGGTCGCGTCCAAGAATCGGATTGTCGTAGGCCGTGCCCGGTTCCGCCATGCTCCGCAATGCCTCCCCATAGAGGTCGTCGGCCATGACGTCCTCGCCGATGAGCCAGTTGTGGGTGCCGGCATCGCGGTTGTTGGCCCAGGCGTCGATCGCGGAGCCGAACATGTCGCTGAACGACTCGTTGAGCGCCCCTGTCTGATCCGGGGTGTAGTTCAGCCCCGCCGTGTACTGGGTGACGCCGTGGGTCAGTTCGTGGCCCGTGACGTCGAGGTCGTTAGTCAGGTCCTTGAAGATCGTCCCGTCACCGTTGCCGAACACCATCCGCGTGCCATCCCAGAAGGCATTGTTGAAACTGGCACCAAAGTTGACGTTCGCGATAAGGTTCAGGCCGGCGTTGTCGATGGAGTCCCGTCCCAGCTTCTCCTTGTAGAACTGCCGGACCTGGCCAAGGTAGTCGTACGCGAGGTTGGCGTTCTCACCGGCCACGGCCGGGTCTCCTTCGCCGCGGATGAAGTCGACGTCGTAGTTCCACGTGTTTTGGTCGTCATAGATGAGCCGTCCGGAAGTCGCCGGCTGGGGGAACTGCAGGCCGGCGATCAGGCCCACCCCTTCCGGCACGTCGGTTGCCGGCCCGGTGAGGCCGGAGACCAGGTTCTTGCGCTGGCGCCGGATCTGGGCGGACACGACGGCCGTACGCTGGGAAGCCGAGGGCTCCAGGCTTTCCCGCGCGTTGACGCGGGAGATGTTCTCGAGGATATACGGCGGAATGAACATGCAAAGGTGCGACATGGCACTAACCCCCTGTACTGGTGATGTCAGCTGGCACATCACCAGCTGGTATCACCACTACATCCCGGGCTGCGTTACCCGGGCGTTATTGCCTTACTTACGCCCCGGCGATGGTCGTGGTGATGTCGCTGCACCCCCTCTCGTATCTGTGGGGCAATCTTTATGTAAAGCGACAAGAGCCATCACAAACCATGCGCATGCGTCCGCCGGATTTGGCGAGTAGATTGAAGGCGTGCAGCAGGACATCGCCCGGGTGACGACGGCCGACGGCACCGGTGTGGCGTACGCTTCGATCGGCGCCGGCCGGGCAATGGTGTACGTCGCGGGCTGGCTCAGTCATCTCCAGCTGGGCTGGGCGTTGGCTGAGGAGCGGGCGTTCTACGAGGGGCTGGCGCAGGGCTGCCGGCTCGTGCGCTACGACCGCGCCGGATCTGGGCTGTCGGCGCCATCGACCCGGCCGCCGTCGATGGCGTTTGAACTCGAACAGCTTGCCGCCGTCGTCGAGCATCTCGGTCCGGAGCCCTTCGACTTGGTCGGTACATCGATGGGTGCGCTGGTCGCGGTGGCGTGGGCAGCGGCGCACCCGGACACCGTCCGGAGACTGGTGCTCTATGGTGGCTGGGTCTCGGGCGCGGCCATTTCCCCACCCAGCGCGAGGGAGCACGTCCTCGGACTGGTCGAGACCCATTGGGGGCTCGGCTCCGACGTGCTCACCAACATTTTCGCGCCCGACGCGGATGCCGTGATGCGAAAGGAATTCGCTCGATACCAACGTGCCTGCTCGACTGCCGCCACGGCTAGGGCACTATTGGCGATGAGCTATGAGCTCGACGTCGGTGATCTTCTGGCCCAGGTGCACGCCCCCACCTTGGTGGTGCACCGGGACCATGACCGAGCCGCTCCCGTTGAGCAGGCCGCGGCGCTTGCCGGGGGGATTGGGGGTGCACGGTTCGTGGTGCTTCCCGGTCACTCACACCTGCCGTACGCGGGCGATGCCCACGCGCTAGTGACGGAGATCCGGCGGTTCCTGGGCCTGCGTGCCTCGAGGCGCGGTGCCCTCACCCTGACACCCCGCCAGGCCGAGGTCGCGGCATTGATCAGTGAGGGGTGCACGAACCGCGAGATTGCCGAGCGGCTGGGTATCGACGAACGGTCCGCCGAGGGGCACGTCGAACGGATCCGCCTGCGCCTGGACCTTCGCTCGCGCGCGCAGATTGCCGCGTGGTTCGCCACGCACCGGGACGGGTCGGAAACGGCAAACTAGGGTATTTCCCCGCCTGACCGTGGTGGCGGTTTCGCCCACACTGGTCAGATGGACATCAAATACAACAAAACCACCTCTCCAGCGACCGGCTTCGAGCAGCACGCCGGCAGGGGCCGTTTCAACGCCGCGTTCTTCCGGGTGATGGACCCATATCTGGAGTGGACACTCCGCCGGTACAAGCGACGGGTATTCGACGGGCTTCCGCGGACGGTTGTCGAGATTGGCTCTGGAGTCGGGGCCAACCTCCGTTACCTGTCGGCCGGGAGCACCCTCGTCGCGATCGAGCCGAACCGGTACATGCATGGCAGGCTTCGCGCCGCGGCCAGCCAGGCCGGCGTGCGACTAGACCTGCGCGAGCGCATGGCCGAGCAGATGGGCCTCCCCGACCACAGCGCCGACACCGTGATCTCCTCGCTCGTGCTGTGCACTGTGCAGGATCCGGCGGCCGTGCTTGCAGAGATCCGGCGCGTACTGCGTCCCGGGGGCACCTTTCGGTTCGTCGAACACGTCGTGGCCGGGCGAGGCACGCCCACCCGTGCGGCACAGCGGATTCTTCGCCGTCCGTGGGCCTGGACATTCGAAGGCTGCTCTTGCGAACGAGAGCTGGAGCATTTCTTGCGTGCCGCCGGATTCGAGAGCGTCGCCGTCGACCGCTACAGGGTCCACACTCCGTTCCTCCCGTTCAACACCCACATTGCCGGCATCGCGCGGGCATAGCTGGTAGGCCACCGGCCTGCCGACGCCATGAAGGGAATTCATCATGTCCACTCAATCCATCTGGTACGGCCACGTGCCGCTGCGCGTTCTCAACGAGTTGGGCCGAGGCTGCCTCATTGCGGAGCTGGGAATCGAATTTACCGAGCTCCTGTCCGATTCCCTGCACGGCCGTATGCCGGTCGATGCCAGGACGAGGCAGCCCGCCGGGGTGCTTCACGGCGGTGCGTCCGTCGCGTTCGCAGAGACACTCGCGTCGATGGCAGGATTTCTAGCCGTTGATCGAGACCGTTTCCATGTGGCCGGAATGGAGATCAATGCCAACCACCTCGGGCCGGTCGCGGGTGGATGGGTGACGGGAGTCGTTCGTCCGGTCCATTGCGGCAGACGATCCCACGTTTGGGAAGTGCGGATCTCTGACCCCCGGGAGCGGCTTGTCTGCATCTCCCGGTGTACGCTGGCGGTCATCGAGACCCTGGCAGTCGAAGCCTGTCGAGACCCGGTGGCCCAGCCTGTCGAGGCCCCAGCCGTCGAGCTCCTGGTGGCCGATCCCCACCTGTTCCCCAGTCTTGTTCTGCGGTCCGAGGCTCCGGGTGCGGGTAGAGGTCAGCACGATTGATTAGTGTATT
>JBAUMA010000406.1:0-4905 GCA_049578485.1 Specibacter sp. | reverse complement strand
TGGGCGTCCTGTGGCGCACGTCCAAGAAGAACGTGCTGATCGGCATTGGCCTGCGCATGGGTGAGAACGGCAATTCAAGCATTTACTCCACGCTCCTGGTCGCCTTCCTGGCGGCCGAAGGTGGGGCGTTCCATGGCGACAAATTCATCGGCCCCGCCGGCCTGCTCATTGCCGCAGGCTTCTCCGCCATCATGGTGATCACCTTCGGCGCCCTCTCGGACCGGATCGGCCGTGTCAAGGTCTACCGCTACGGAGCGCTCTTCCAACTTCTTTTCGCCTTCCCGGGTTTCTACCTTGTCTCGCTGGGCAACGTCACGCTGGTCTGGATTGTCATGAGCGTGGGCATCGCCCTCGGCGTGCAGTCCATGCTTGGCCCGCAGTGCGCCCTGCTTCCCGAGCTGTTCGGCTCCACCCACCGCTTCACCGGCGTTGCCATGAGCCGGGAAATCTCGGCCGTTTTCGCCGGTGGGCTCGCACCAATCATTGGCATCGCACTGCTGGGCGCCACCGGCTACTCGTGGATTGTGCTGGCCGTCTACTCACTGGTGCTGGCGGCGATTTCCTTCGTCACCACGTTCTTCACCCCGGAGACTGTGGGCCGCGACCTAAACCTCCCCTCCGACGCCTAACCGCCATTTCCCAAACGGCGCCCGCCCTCCCGGCAGGCGCCGTTTGGCGTTTAACGACGTCGATTGCACAAGGGAAACAAACCCGAAAAATGGGGCATCCGCCCCATGCGGCCCGGGAGGCTGCGGACCTACGATCTCTTCATGACATGGAGGAGATCGACATGAACGGCGTACATCCACAAGCTTGCGCAGAGCGGTCTTGCGCAGAGGCGGCGGAGCACGGTACAGAATTGCCGAACGACACTGCGGAACGTTTTGCCGGATACGGTGTCCTGGGCGTGCCGTTGAGCGCTGGCCACTACCTGGCCTTCCGGCACTTTCCCGCCAGCTCGATCGGCCCCGGCTATCGAGCGGTCTGGCTGCGCAGGCCGGACCGGCAATGGTCGGTCTACGCCGATGTGGCGCCACAGCTAAGCTGCGCGCGGTATTTCGGCTCCGCTCTCAGTGCAGCCATCGACGCCCCGGTAAGCATTGTTTGGCAGGGCCCGTCCGCGGCCACCATCCGGGTTCCCGGGGTCCTGGTGTGGCGGATTGAACTGGCATCGTCCCCATCGACGAGCGCCATCAGTGCCCTGGCTCGACGGATGCCCGCCCGGGCCTGGCGGGACGAACGGGTGCTCCGCGCCATGGGGACGATGGTTCGGCCGGTGCTCCGCGCAGGGACGCTGCGATTCTCCGGTACGGTCCCCAACGGCCAAACCTTTCAGGCGCTGCCACTGCACGTGTGGGCCGTCCGGTCCGCTTCCGCCACGATTGACGGCAACGACGCCGGAACCCCCGCCCCGTTGCCCCAACAGGAACACCTGGGGGATTTCTGGCTGCCGCAGCGCGGCCTGTTCGTTGCCGATCTCGGCGTCAGGTTCCCATCAACGGCGGGTGCAGGCGCAGCCCGGCTGCCGCCAATCATCAAGGAAACGAGGGCACTATGAACAACACATTGAACAAGGCTGCGATCAGCTTGACCACCGGGCTGGAGGATCCCGAACGCGTCACCGTTGCCTTCCTGGTGGCAGTGGGCGCCGCCGAACAGGGCCGGGAAACCTTGATGTTCCTGACCAAGGAAGCCGTGAGACTGGCCCTGGACGGATTCGCGTACGCCGTGGCCTGCGACGGGTGCCCGCCCCTGACGGCCCTCATGGAACGGTATCAAAAAGCCGGCGGCCGCTTCTTGGTTTGCCCCATCTGCCTCGACGCACGCCGGGTGGACCGGGCCGGGTTCGTATCCAACGCCGGCGCCGGTGGAACGGTCCAGCTGTGGGAGTGGATTGGCGATGCCCCGGCCGTGACATTCAGCTACTAGCCGGAGCGGGCCGCAGCAGCACGAAATGGATTAGGGAGAACACCATGAGCATCATTGCAACCACATCCGAAGCCGAGGCCACCGGGGTGACGGCGGAGCTTTACGCGCAGGACCGGCAAGCTCTGGGCTATGTGCCCAGCCACACCAAGGCCCTGAGCATGAATCCCGAGGCGTTTGCCGCCTGGAAGTCACTGCAGGGTGCCATAGCGGGCTCGCTGGGATTGCGCCGCTTTGAGCTCGTGACCCTGGCAGCGGCCCAGGGCATCGGCTCGGCGCACTGCCGGCTGGCCCACGGCAACAAGTCGCTCAAGGTCATGACCGAGGCGGAACTGGTGCGGATCGCAAGGAACTACCACGACGCCGGGCTGTCCCCGGCGGAGCTGGCCATGATGGAATTTGCCGAGAAGCTCAGCACCAATTCCGCCGCCATGAACGACGCCGACACCCTGGGCTTGCGCCAGGCCGGTTTTGGCGACCGCGAAATTGTTGACATCGCCTTGGCGGCTGCCGCCAGGAACTACCTCAGCCGGGTGCTCCAGGCCCTGGCCGTGGAGGTCGATGTCCCGCCCGGCCTTAGCGCGGAACTGCGCCAGGCGTTGCTCGAACCGCTCGAGACCCGCCGCCCGGTCCCGGACTGACGCCGGACTCCGGAGCCGTGGGCCGGCACGGCTGTCCGATTTATACTGGAAGCTGTGACGGAACCACCGTGTGTTCCACGGCGTGCAGTGAGCATTCCCCAGGCTTCCGGGCCGGTGGGAGCGGGGGAGCACGCAGCCCCGCGCCGTTGCGAAATCCTGGCCGCGTTGTCCCTGGCCATCGATTTGGGGCTCGGCCAGCCCATGGAGCACATGCTTCGCGGAACCCTGTTGGGGCTTCGCCTGGCCGGGCTGGCCGGCGTCGAACCGGCCGCCGAAGGGAGGATCTACTACGCAAACCTGCTGTCCTGGATTGGTTGCCACGCGGACTCCTTCGAACTGGCGGCCCTTTTCGACGATGACATAGCCTTCCGGGCGGACTACTACACGGTGGACGCCCACGGCCTGCCAATGCTGTCCTTCCTGTTGCGCCACACCGGCACGGGGCTGCCGCCGCTGCAGAGGGTTGAACGCCGTTCCCGGTTCGCGGCCACGGCAAGCACCTCCTTGCGGTCCTTGATCCGTTCACATTGCGTCTCGGCAGGCCGCTTGGCCGAGAGGGTGGGGCTGGATGAGAGCATGCCAGCAATCCTCAGCCACGCCTTTGAGCGCTGGGACGGAAAGGGGCTCCCGGCGGGGCGGGCCGGCGTCGAGATCCCGGTCGAGATGCGCATAGCGCAGCTGGCCGATGCGGCGGAGGTCTTCCTGAGGACCGGCGGCCTTGAAGCGGCCGTGGCCACCGTCGGAAAGCGCAGCGGCACCCAATTCGACCCGGAATTGGCCGGGCTCTTTTGTGCCAACGCCCCGGCGCTGGCGAGGGGCTTGTTCGAGATCGATCCGTGGCCGGCGGTGCTGGCCGCGGCCCCCGTCGATGCGGTGCTTTCCGGGCGGGAGCTTGATTCGGTCCTGTCGGCCATCGGCGATTTCGCGGATTTGAAGTCCCCGAGCACGGCGGGCCATTCACGCGCGGTGGCCGTGCTGGCCGAGGGTGCGGCCCGGGATTTTGGCTTGGATGCGGGCGAGAGGTTGGTGCTGCGCCGGGCGGGCTGGGTCCATGACCTGGGCAGAATGGGTGTGTCCAACGGCGTCTGGGACAAGAAGACGCCGTTGTCCCTGGTGGACCGGGAACGGATCCAGATGTATCCGTATCTGAGCGAGCGGATCCTGGGCAGGGTGCCGGGCATGCGGCGGGTGGCCGAGGTTGCCGGCGCCCATCATGAGTTCCTGGACGGCTCCGGCTATCCGCGGGGGCGCACGAATGACGACCTCGATTCAAGCCAGCGGATCCTGGCCGCCGCAGACGCCTATCAAAGCCATCTGGAGCCCCGGCCGCATCGCCCGGCGCTGGGTCCGGACGGCGCACGCCAACGCCTGCTGGCAGAAGCCGGTGCGGGCCGGCTCGACGGCCAGGCGGCGGAAGCGGTCCTCGTGGCAGCGGGCCAGCAGCTTCGACGGCGGCGGGCACTGCCGGGCGGCCTGACCGAGCGGGAGTCGGAGGTGCTCCGGCTGCTGTGTCGGGGCATGAACAACAAGGACATCGCGGCCAGTCTGTCCATTGCCCCAAAAACCGCGCGCAACCACGTGGAGCACATCTACCTCAAGATCGGTGCCGGAAACCGCGTCTCAGCCACCCTCTTTGCCCTGGAGCACGGCTTGCTGAACCGGGTCTGAGGGGCAGCTCCCGATGCCGCGCCACCATGTTTGCGACGCTAGGATCGACTCGTGACGACTATAGACTGCGGCATGGCAAGGGACAGGGTCATCGCCACCGGCCTGTGGATTGCCGCGGCCAGGGCGGCCGAAAGCGACCGCCCCGACAAGCTGTTTGACGATCCGTGGGCGGCTGCCCTGGCTGGCGAGACGGACAGGGCCATGCTGGCCGCCGCCACAGAGAACCCGTTCCTGCCCGTGCGGACCCGCTATTTTGACGACCGGATCCTACAGGCCTGCCGGCCGGACTCGCAGCTGGTGCTGCTAGGCGCCGGCATGGACACCCGCGCCTACCGGCTTCCGTTGCCCGGCTCGTGCCACGTCTTTGAGCTGGACCACCCCGAACCCCTGGCCGCGAAGAACGCCATTCTGGGCAATGCGCGGCCCGGGTGCCCGCGCAGTTGCGTTGCCGTGGACCTGGCGCAGCCGTGGCAGGGGGAATTGCTCGCGGCCGGATTCGATCCTTCTCGGCACACTGTCTGGATCGCTGAAGGACTGCTCTTTTACCTGTCATCTGCGGCCGTAGACGGGCTCATTGCCGATACAGCGGCCCTCTCGGCGCCCGGCTCACTGTTCCTGGCCGACACCTTCGGGACGGGCCTGCTGGACACTCCCGCGATGGCTCCGTTGG
>JBAUMA010000405.1:0-2173 GCA_049578485.1 Specibacter sp. | reverse complement strand
TCAGGTGGGCTGCTTGGGTGGGGCCGTGGGGTTTCGTGGCGCGGGCCTGGTACTTCGAAATGGCTCGTTTGACGGTTCTGGGTCCGGTGCGGAGCCTGCGTGGGGGTAGGAGGTTTGCTAGGAGGTGTTCTCCGATGCGTCCGGCCAGTGCGCGCCAGCCACGCCCAAGGCCCGGGCAGCAGACGATGTGGCCAGCGCCTGGCCAAGCTTGGAAGATCCGGGAATGAGACGAGGGCACCTAGGAACTCCTGCGCAACATGTGGGCTTGAACATTCACATGGCCAACAGGAGTTCCGCTGCATTAAAACGGTGCCGCACAACTTGGGACAGAACAATGCAGCACTACAGGTACCCAACCCCGAACACGCCCAAAAACAGTCAATCACCCAACGGCGCAGTGAAGTTGACAACGACAAACACCTAACTTCGCGGCATTGGGGCTAGGAAGGGCTGCCGTCCTCTTCACCTACCTTCAACCTCTCCACAAGCATACTTGTTCTAATACTTATCAACAGATTCTATTTTAGGGTTTACCTGTTCGAATGGGCGTTATAAAATGGAGTCATGGATAAAATCCAGCCCGAGGTGACACACCGCAGCGCAGGCAGGCAGCCTGCGGCAGGGTCGTGGTCGCCGGCGCCTGGAATTGTCGACGGCTATCCGCTTGAAGGTCCCCCACATCCCGCTCCGGAACCGGCTGCCCGAGAAGACAGTTCCCTGCCCGACCCTTTGTTGCGGGCCCGCCAGCTGGCTGGGGAGGCACCTTCGGTCTTTCGGGCCGCAGACTTGGATATTGACTCCGTTGAGGCGCTGGCGGAGGCCGAGTATTTGTGTGCGGTTTCCGCGCTGCGCAGTCTGGCACTCATTGAATCCGGGCTCGCAGCCTTGAAAGCACGGGCGGTCGAACGCCTCGACGCCGCATCGACACGGCTGGGGGTTGTTGCCGAGCTGGATCCGTGGCAGCAGGAGGTCTTGTCGATTTCCACTACGGCCGAGCTGTGCGCGGCACTGACCCTGCCGCAGCGTTCGGGCGGGGAGCTGAAGTCCCACTGCATCGCCCTGGTGCGGAACCATCCGCAGACCTTGGCTGCCCTGTCCGCGGGCGCTGTCTCTTGGCGGAACACCCTCGTGGTCCTGGACCAGCTCGAAACCCTCGAGAACCTCAAGGATTCATCGGGGGCGCCCTCGATCCCCAACGATGCTCTGGTCGATTTTGAACATCAGCTACTGGAACTGGCGCCGGCGAGCACCACGGCAAAGTTCCTGCTCCAGGCCCGTCGCCTGAGGGAACGGACCCACCCGGCCAGTATGGCCGCACGGCATGAAAAGGCCGCCGCCGACCGGAAACTGGTGCTGATGCCGGACAGGGACGGGATGTCGTGGCTCTCCATGTTCCTGCCGGCCGACTCGGCCCAGGGAATCTGGAACCAGGCAACGCGCACCGCACGCACCCTGCAGGGACCCAACGAGCGCCGGACCTTGACCCAGCTGCGTGTGGACGTGCTCGCACAATGGCTGCTGGACAGCGGCACCACTGTTGACAGCGGCACCAGTGTTGACAGCGGCACCACGGGGGCATCAAGCAATGTGGCGGGTGCACCCTCGGTGGCGGAGGCCAGGGGCAAACTGCCGGACGACGACACGGGGTGCGCGCCACCGGACGTGGGCGCCGCGCTTGTAGCACCGGTTGAGGGTGAGGATCAGTCCGGGCGCGCCCAAGGCCAATACACTCGCCCCCGCGCCCAGGTATTGGTGACTATTCCCCTTTTGACCTTGCTGGGCCGCTCCAGCGAACCAGCCGAGCTTGAGGGATATGGTCCCATCCCGCCCACCATGGCCAGGGAGCTGGCTGCCGGGTGTTCAACGTTGTATCGGATCATGGTGGATCCCTACACCAATGAATATTTGTCCATGGACCCCAAGCAATATCGGGTCACCGGGGCTGTCAGGACCATGCTGCGGGCCAGAGACGGCACCTGCGTGTTCCCAGGGTGCAACACCGTCACCGATGACACTGAACTCGACCATGTCCTGGCCTGGGAAGACGGCGGTGCCTCGGTCCCGGAAAACCTGGCGAGTGAATGCGGCGTCCACCACCGGCTCAAACACTTCAAGGACGGCAAGGCCCGCGACGGGAGCCGAAAGCGGCCCAGGGACCGGCAGCGCAGGGAAC
>JBAUMA010000404.1:0-1534 GCA_049578485.1 Specibacter sp. | reverse complement strand
GGTCGGGGAGATCGCGGATGCGCTGCGCGGGGTCTCCACCAAGGACCGCGCCAAGAGCTCCGCCGCATTCAACGCCAACCAGGACCAGCTCATCGCCGCCGCCAAGGCCCACGGCGAACTGCTGCGCTGGGAAGCCTTCACCCGGGCCATCGCGGAGACCACCGACACCGGCACCCGCACCGTGCTGACCTGGTTGCGCGACGTGTTCGCCCTGACCCTCATCGAGGAGAACCTCGGCTGGTACCTGATGAACGGCCGTCTCTCGATGCAGCGCGCCCGCACCCTCTCGGGCTACGTCAACATCCTGCTGGACCGGCTGCGCCCGCACGCCCAGGACCTTGTCGACGCCTTCGGCTACGGCCCCGAGCACCTGCGCGCCGCCATCGCCGGAGGCGGGGAAAACGAGCGCCAGGACGAGGCCATGGAGTACTACCGCCGCCTGCGCGCCAGCGCCGATGCCCCGCTGGATGAAAAGGTGCTCATCGCCCGCGAAAAGGCAGCCAAGAAGGCAGCCCACCACGGCGCAAGGAAGTAGCACCCAAGAAACTGATGGAACGCCGCGGGGCGTGTGTTGTGAACCTTCGTCGCCAGACGCCGGATTGCACCGCACGCCCCAGCGGTTTTTTCGCGGGGTGCCGGAGACGCGGATTTGGCAAGATGCGCTCACGGCACACCGCATCACCGTTTATTCCGCGGCCCTTCCGTCGCATAGAGTTAATGGCTGCGGCACTTGAAAGGGAGCACCCATGGCGAAGAACTCAATTTTTTCTCGACTGTTTAAGATCGGCAAGTCAAACGCGAATGCGGCGTTGGACGCAATCGAGGACCCACAAAAGATGTTGGACCAGTCGGTGCGTGACTACACCGACAACATAGCCGAGGCCGAGGCCGCGGTTGCCCAGACGATCGGCAACCTGCGCATGCAGGAAGACGACTACAAGAAGGCCCTTCAGGAAGCCCAGCAGTGGGGCGGCAAGGCGCTTGCTGCGTCGAACAAGGCCGAGGAATTTGTTGCGGCCGGCGACACTGCCAACGCCCAGAAGTTCAACCAGCTCGCCACCGTCGCCATCCAGCGCCAGATCGTTGAGCAGCTCAAGACCGGCCTGACCACCATGAAGACCAAGCGCCAGGAACTCGTGTCCAAGCGCGACGAGCTGGTTGCCCGCGCCCGCAACGCAAAGACCCAGGGCCAGATGATGGAAGCCGTCAAGGCGCTGGACCTCAGCGACCCGACCTCCGAGATCGGCCGCTTCGAGTCCAAGATCCGTGCCGACGAGGCAAAGGTGCGCGGTGCCGCGGAACTCGCGGCGTCTTCCCTCGACTCGCAGTTCGCGGCCCTCGAGGACCTGGGCGAAAGCACCGAGGTCGAGGCTCGCCTTGCCTCCCTGAAGGCCGGCAGCAACATCCTTGATGAGGCCCCGGCAACCCCTGCCGTTGAGACGGCGGCACCCGAGGTTTCGGAGATCGAAGCCCGGCTGGCGGCCATGAAGAAGAACAACGCCCAGGGCGTCTAGCACCACCGCAGGTACCGCGT
>JBAUMA010000403.1:0-2428 GCA_049578485.1 Specibacter sp. | reverse complement strand
TGATCGTGAAGCACACCGGAACCCAGGCGCTGAAGCGCGGTCGGGAAGCTTTTCTCGAGCGTATCGGCTACGCCGACCGGGTGAAGAGCATTTCGGATGATGACTACCACTCGCCAACACGTCGCCAGACGCAGCATGCATGGTACCAGGGGCACAGCGAACTGAATTGGCAGGATCGAGTGCGTGCAGAGAGCTACGGGATGGATGTCGATTCCTACATCAACAACGTGGCCGAACACGACAAGGACTAACTAGGGGTACTGGTAGCGACCGTTATTCAAGTGGTCTGTGTTCGTGCGGTATCTGAGTTTTAACGGCCGAACACACTTCTGGCACGTCTTGTCCGCACTCGACGGTTCATGGTTCATCGGAGGTCGGTGGCAGCCCGCGTTTGCCTCAGTACTGTCCAGATTTCGTTGCCACGGCCGAGTTTGGGACACGGTTATACATGCCTTGCTGACACTGTCGACGCCAACTGAAAATAGGGCCATAATCGCCAAGTGAAAATGAGGCCACCTGACATCATTGAAGGTGATCAATTTGGATGATTGGGTAACTATCCGCCACCGCTTTGCGAATGAGAAGATCTCCAGGCGGGAGCTGGCGAAACAGCTAGGCGTCTCGCGCGGGACCGTCGATCGGGCGTTGGCTGCGGAGACCGCGCCGAAGTACGAACGCAGACCGGCAGGGTCCTCGTTCGACGTGTTTGAGAAAGACGTTCGACGGTTGCTGGCGGGAACGCCGCGGATGCCGGCAACGGTGTTGGCCGAGCGGGTTGGCTGGTCCGGGGCGGCGTCCTTGTTCCGGGCCAAGGTCGCGGCCATCCGGCCCGAATACGCGCCGGCAGACCCGGCTGACCGCCTCGTTCATGAACCGGGCAAGGTGGTGCAGTGTGATCTGTGGTTCCCGCACCAGGGACTGCCGTTGGGGTGCGGGCAGGAAGGAAAACCGCCGGTACTGGTGATGACTAGTGCCTATTCCGGGTTCGTGCAGGCCCGCATGATTCCCTCCCGCACTACCGAGGACCTCCTCGGTGGCATGTGGGAGCTGATCCAGGAAGCCGAGGCGGTCCCGGCCCGCCTGCTGTGGGACAACGAGACCGGTATCGGCCGCGGGAAGCTGACCGAAGCTGCCAGCGCGTTCGCTGGGGTGCTGGGCACCGAGATCAAGCTCCTGCCACCACGGGATCCCGAATCCAAGGGCATGGTGGAACGCATGAACGGGTTCTTCCGCCGCGGATTCATGCCCGGGCGGGACTTCCTTGACCCGCATGACTTCAACGACCAGCTCGATGCTTGGCTGCCGCGTGCCAACGCCCGCTACACGCGCTCCCGCCACGGCACCCCAGCAGATTTGGTCCTCGCTGACCGGGCAGCAATGCGCCCACTGGGCCCCATCGCCCCCGAAGCCGTGTTCCGGAAGGAGGTCCGGCTGCCGCGGGATTACTACGTGCGGGTGCATGCCAACGACTACTCCGTGGATCCGTCCGCGATCGGCCGGCTCGTGCAGGTCACTGCGGATTTGGATACCGTCACGGTCACCCACGGGCTCACGGTACTGGCCCGGCATGAACGCCGCTGGGCCAGGCACCAGATCTTCACCGATCCGGCCCATGTCAGCCGTGCCGCCGAACTACGCCGGGACTACCGCAGCAGCATGGCCAGGAAACCACCGGGACAGGCGATCGTGCAGGAACGCGACCTCTCCGTCTACGACCAAGCATTCGGCATCACCACCGAGCTGTTGCCCGAGTTGGCAGGAGTCGCCCTGTGAACGCGATGGCAGTCAATGCTGGCAAGGACATTGAGTACTACGCCCGGGCGCTACGAGCCCCGAGGATCGGGGACGGCTACCGCCACCTGGCCGATACTGCCCGTACCGCCGGGTGGAGCCATGAGGAATACCTTGCCGCCGTGCTCTCCCGGGAAGTCACCGAACGCGAAGCCTCCGGCGCGGCCCTGAGGATCAAGGCCGCGAAATTCCCCGGCCATAAAACCCTGGAGGAGTTCAATTTCGACCATCAACCCGCCGCGGACCGGTCCCTGATCGCCCACCTGGGTACCGGGGTGTTCCTGGAGGAAGCGAAGAACGTGGTCCTGCTCGGGCCTCCCGGCACCGGTAAAACCCACCTCGCGGTTGGCATCGCTACCCGTGCCGCGCACGCCGGACATCGGGTCCTTTTCGACTCCGCGACCGGCTGGGTCGCCCGTCTGGCCGAGGCCCACAACCGTGGCCAGCTCGGGGCCGAACTGGCCAAACTCCGCCGCTACAAGCTCCTCGTGATTGACGAAGTAGGGTACATTCCGTTCGACCAGGACTCAGCGAACCTGTTCTTCCAGCTCGTCTCTTCCCGCTACGAACGGGCCTCGCTGATCCTGACCAGCAACCTGGCCTTCAGCCGTTGGGCCGACGTCTTCGGTGACGCCAC
>JBAUMA010000402.1:0-2603 GCA_049578485.1 Specibacter sp. | reverse complement strand
CCAACGGCACCATGAACATCCTGCCCTGGGGCGGCCCTACCGCCCGTGCGGCCGCGGCACTCAAGGTGAGCCCGAGCGAGGTGTTTGTCCCCATGATCCCGTCTTTGGTGGCCGGCATGATCGTCATCTTCTTCTTTGCCTGGCACCTGGGCGTTCGCGAACGCCGGCGCCTGGCCCTTGCCGGCCGCCTCTGGAGCGGTGATGCCAAGAACGACGCCGGCACTGATAGTCCCGCGACCGGCGGCACCGCCGGCCCGTCCGGGGGCGCGTCTGCCGGACACGACGGCGGTGTGTTGGCCGCCGTGGGCAGTGGCGGATCCGCCGGCGCACCCGTGTTGACAGTGGGCAGGCCCCGCTCCGCGGCCCAGGCCCGGTTCGACGCGCAGGTGCTGGCCGTGGCGGAAAGCGAGGCCGACACCGTCAATGCGAGCCTGGCCGACTCCCAGCTGGACCCCAACCGGGCCACACTTCGGCCCAAGCTGTTCTGGTTCAACCTGGCCCTCACCGTGGCCGTCATGGTGGTCCTGGTCCTGGACATCCTGCCCTTGCCGTACGTGTTCATGGTGGGCTCGGCCGTGGCACTGATAGTCAACTTTCCCAACGTCAAGGACCAGGCCAAGGCGCTTGTCTCCCATGCCGGCAGTATCGTTGCCGTGGTGTCCATGGTCATGGCTGCGGCCGTGTTGACGGGCGTGCTCAGCGGCACCGGCATGGTTGACGCCATGGCGGCCTGGCTGGTCAGCGTCATTCCCACCTCGATGGGCCCGTACATGGCTGTCATCACGGGCCTGCTGAGCATCCCCATGACGTTCTTCATGAGCAATGACGCCTTCTACTTTGGCGTGCTGCCGGTCCTGAGCGAGACCGCCGCCCACTTTGGGATCGACCCGGCGGCCATGGCCCGCGCCTCCATTGCCGGACAGCCCGTGCACATGCAAAGCCCCCTGGTGCCGGCCATCTTGTTGTTGGTTTCCCTGTCACGGGTGGAACTGGGCGACCACCACAAGAAGACGCTGTGGCGCGCCTTGGTGGTTTCCCTGGTCATGCTGGCTGTGGCGATCGGCATCGGCGTCGTCCCTTGGGGGTGATGGTGCGCCGATAGGCTGGGGGCATGGGATCACCGGAATTCATACTCAACCTCCGCAAGAAGATCGGCCACGACCCCCTGTGGCTGCCCGGCGTGCGCGGGGTGGTGTTCGACGCCGACGGCCGGGTGCTCTTGGGCGAACGATCCGACACCGGCGGCTGGGCACTGATCACCGGCATCCTGGAACCGGGCGAGGAACCGGGGCCCGGCATGGTGCGGGAAATCCTGGAGGAAACTGCTGTGGTGGCCGAGATTGTCCACCTGCTGGGCATTGCCGCAGTGGGGCCGGTGACGTTCCCCAACGGGGACGTGTGCGACTTCCTGAACATTGAATTCATCTGCCGCAAGGTCAGCGGCACCGCTCGCGTGAACGATGACGAATCCCTCGCTGTGGGCTGGTTCGCGATCGACGAGCTGCCACCCCTTCGCCCGGGACACCTGGCTTGCATTGAACGGGCCCTGGCCTACTCGGGCGAGCCGCACTTCCAGCGCTGATCCCCACCCGTCGGCCCATAAAATTGCTGGCGCAATTTTCCGGGAACCTGGCGGGCGCGGGCCCAACCACCGTCTTTTCCCAGACGCAAAAGGCGCGCGCCGCCGTCGTACTCGAAAGGGACGACGGCGGCACGCGCCTTGCGGTTTTCCCGGCTACTCTTGCTCCGGGTCTTCCTTGGTCAGCAGCAAGGTGTCGGTGCCTGCCTGCTCGGTGTCATTAGCCGTAGTGTCAAAGGTGGTGCCGGAGAAGCGTTCGGCTTCGAGGCGCTCGGCCTCCTCACCGCCAATGGCCTCGCCGCGGGCCACCATGCCGGAGGTGTCCGACAGCGGGATGACCTTCATGAAGATGGCCAGCACCAGGGCGACCACCATGAATGGGATCAGGTACCAGAACACCGGCGCCAGGGAATCGGCATAGGCGTTGATGATGCCGTCCTGGATGGCCTGCGGCAGCTGGTGCAGCGCCTGCGGGTCCAGGGAGGCCATGGCGCTGCCGGCCTGTTCCGAAGATGCGCCGCCGGAGGTGAAAACGTCCTTGAGGGAGTCGGCCAGGCGGGTGGTGAACATGGCGCCAAACACCGCCACGCCCAGGGCCGAACCCACTTCGCGGAAGTAGTTGTTGGTGCTGGTGGCCGTACCAAGCTGGGCGGCCGGCACCGAGTTCTGCACCACGATGACAACAATCTGCATGATGAAACCAAGGCCGGCGCCGAAGACGAACAGCTGCGCGCAGATAACCCAGATGGGGGTTTCGGCGGACAGCGTTGTCATCCACAGCATGGCCAGGATGGTCAGCACGGAGCCAATGATCGGGAACGCCTTGTACTTGCCGGTCTTGGACATGCGGATACCGGACCAGATGGAGGTACCCATCAGGCCAACCATCATCGGCAACATGAGCAGGCCGGATTCTGCGGCGGACGTGCCCGAGGACATCTGCAGGAACGTCGGCACAAACGCCAGGGCGGCGAACATGCCCATGCCCAACACGAAACCGATGGCCGTGGAGTTCAGGAAGATC
>JBAUMA010000401.1:0-18824 GCA_049578485.1 Specibacter sp. | reverse complement strand
CGCCAATCCCTCCACCGAGAGCTGGTGCCGCCTGCGAGTGCTGGAGCGGGCGACGGCATTGACGCGACAACACCAGGTCTCGCAGCGTGAACCGGCTCTCGGCGCGGAAGGCTTGGTTCCCCGGGCCCGATGCCGCCGTGCGGGTAGGTGGGCACCCATCGACCAACACGCCATGATCCGCGGGCCGGGCGCCGCCAGATGGCGATACCCGGCGACACGGGCGCTGATTGTCTTCCTGGTCTCATTGCTCCCGTGCATGGTGATGGGCATGCTGGGGGCAAACGGGATCTTCTTTGATCACTTTTTCGACGCCGCCCTCGCTCTTTATGCGGCGGGCGGGCTCTTCATGTTCTTCACGGCGACCATGGCAACCAGGGCCAGCGGCAGGGAATACAGGCACGGCTACACCACGCTGGATTGCTTGGGCAAATACAATCTCTACTACGTGACCCTGCCCCAGCTGGAGCCCCGAACGGGCATTGGGCTCAGGGCGCCCGGCCAAACACGCCTGGACGCGGACACCCTGCGCGAACGGACATCCTTGGCACGGAGCGCAGGCATCGCGGCGCTGCCTTGGATGTCGCCCTGTGAGGCGGAGAGCACGGCGGCGGCAGCCAAGCTGGCCAACGACGTCCAGCTTGCCCAGGCAAGGAAAGCCCCGACGCAGTGCAAAACTCTCATCCGCATGCTTGGCGCCGAGGCCGGCAATGAACGTGCCAAGGCGCTGCGACTGGTCATTGCGACTTCCATCGTCGGCTTTCGCCTGATTCCCGTTTCTGCCAGCACGGCAGGGGTTGGCACGGGAGCGACAGGAAGCGCTCTCTGGGCGCTGCCGCTGGCTGCGGTGCTTCTGGGCGTTGGCATCCTGCTTCGCCTGTCAAGGCGGGCCACCTCGAAGGCCACCCGGTTGGTGGAGGCCAGGATGGGGCTGCCGTCCAGGAGCCTGCCCAAGTGGCTGCTGTTGAAGCCCATCCCGGCCGCCTCGCTGCACCCGGTCCGAGAGTCCGACGTTCAGACTGGCGCCGGCAAGGCCACTGAGTCCATTCACCGGAACCGCGGCCGGGCCCGAACTCGCCCTTTCCGCCCTTCGCTCAGCCGCGGGCCGGAGCCGGCGCGAAGTCGTCCTCGAGCATCTTGGGCCGGCAGATGATGAACGCGCCGGCACCCAGCAGCAACAGGGTGGCGAAGAGGAACATGAACGGTCCCGTCCAGGATCCCGTCCACTGGTGCAGGAGGCCGAAGAACAAGGGGCCGGTGCAGGCAAAGGCGTAGCCGATCCCCTGCCCAAAGCCCGATAATGCCCCGGCGCCGACGTGGGTCCGGGTGCGGTGGTTGATCAACAGCAGGGCCAGGGGGAAGGTCCCCGGCCCCATCCCTGCCAGTGACACCCAGAGCCAGGTGTTCGTAGCCGGTGAGAGCAGCAGGCCAAGGTAGCCGGCCACGAAGCAGGCCAGCATCACCAGCACCACGGGGAACGGATTGCGCATCTTTGCCGCGAGGACCGGGATCAACAGGCTCAGGGGCAGGCCCAACACCGCAAACAAGGCCAGCATGGAGCCGGCGTGGGAACGGTCCAGGCCGGCCTCGGACAGGATCTCCGGCAGCCAGGCAAACATGGAATAAGTATTCAGGGACGTGCAGCCAAACATGAGGGTCAAGCCCCAGGCTGTGGGGGAACGCCACAGGTTCATCTTTGCCGGTGCCACCGGCCGGGCAGCCTGGATGACTTTCAGCTGAGTGCCGCCGGCGGCAGGCGGGGCGTCCGCGGTGGCGGGGGCCGGCGTCGTGCTCGGGGCGGCAAAGAGCGCCACCAGCCATGGCAAAAGCGCGACGACGCTCAGGCCGGCCCAGGTGGCGATGGAAACCTGCCAGTTGGTGGCGTCGGCGATCGGTACCGCCAACTGCGCCGGCAGGGCCGTCCCAATGCTCATGGCCGTGACGTACAGTGCCGTCATGAGGCCGATTTTTGAGGGGAAATACTTCTTGACCAACGGCGGCAACAGCACATTCCCGGCGCCCAGGCCACCAAAAGCAATGACGGTGAAGACCAGGAATAGCGTGGTGTTGGGGGCCATGACGCGGGCGATCTGGCCCACGATGCCCACCACGATCGAAATGACGATCAGCCGTTCCAGTGACGCCCAGCGGATCACATACGGGGTGAGGAAACCGAACAAGCCAAACGCCGCCGTGGGCAGCATGCCCAGGATACCGATGGTCGCCGCGTCCAGAGGCAGGTCCGCATTGATGGTGGAGATCAACGGCGGAACCACCGTGACCGCCGAGCGCAGGGTCATCGCGGTGAGAATGATGCCTGCTGCGATGAGCCAAGCGGATCGGGGCAGTTTCGTCATCATTTCCCCAACGTTACCCGGGGCCTTGGCTGCGGAAAGGGGAAATGACGGCCCGGAAATGATGATGTTTGCCACGTGCCCGGCTGCCCGCATCCGGTGTCCGGTCTGCCGGTTTTACTTTGTTCCCCCGGCACCTGATAAGCTCTTTCACGTTCCCTTCAGCAACCACGGTTGCTGCGCCCTCGTAGCTCAGGGGATAGAGCGGTTGCCTCCGGAGCAACAGGCCGTAGGTTCGAATCCTATCGAGGGCACATTGTGTCAAAGCAACACCCCGGTCTTCGGACCGGGGTGTTGCTTTTTTACCCCTTGTTAGGGTGCCACTCAGCCCTGCGTCGCGGCCCACTCGGCGACCCGGCGGGCGCTCTCTTCCTCCGACAGGTCCTCCACGCGTGTCATGACGGACCAGCGCACACCGAAAGGGTCCCGGATGCTGGCAAATCGGTCACCCGAGACAAAGTTGGTCAACGGCTCACGAATAGTGGCCCCTGCCTTCGCCGCGCGTGCCACCAGAGCGTCGGCATCAGAACTGTAGAACGCCATCGAATAACAGTCGTCGTCGCCCTCCGGCGCCGGCACCAGGTGGTAGGCGGGGTTTGGTTCGCCCAGCTGGAGACGGCCCTGGCCGAAGTCGAGCTCGGCATGGACCACGACGCCGTCGAACTCGGTGACGCTGACGGTGCGGGCCCCAAACACCTCCTCATAAAAGGTCACTGCTTCCCTGGCCGAGGGGATGGCAAGAAACGGCGTCAGGCTCGTGAATCCTTGCGGCGTGCCGTTGTTGGTGAATTGGCCGTCCGCCGCTGCATGTTCTGTGCTGGTTGTATCACTCATAAATGTGAGACTACGTCCTGGGCGCGCCTGGCGCTTGTATATTTGCGACATCCAGTTTCATTGCCATGCAACACTGTGTCGATGGCCTGCAACATCTCCACATCCACCGAGGCAACGGACTTCCGCCCTCATCCGGTACGCGTGTTCGCAGGGTTTAGAAATGACTTGGAAAAGTAGAATCGACAGGTGGCCAGTCCATTCAAGGGCATCCTGTACCCCGCCCGTCTTCCGACGTTTCACCGACTGCCCGCGCCCGCCACCGTCAAGGACCTGGTGCAATGGTTTTGGATCCCCGAATGGGACATAGAACCGGGGCGTTCCTCCCGGCAGCAGTTGATTGCCTTCCCCGCCTCAAACCTGGTGGTGCAGCCGGACGTCATCGAACTCTCCGGCCCGACCACTCGCGTCTCCCATCAAGACCTCACGGGCCGCGGCTGGGCGGTGGGCGCCTTGTTGCGCCCCGCTGCAGTCCCCGCGTTCACGGCCGATCCCGCGAGCCTGCGCGATTCACGGGTCCTGCTCCCCTTGACGGACCTGCACGGCGTAGTGGCCGCCATGGGTGGCGCCATGGATGACCCCGACCCTGCACGCCGGCGCCAGGCCGCCGTGGACGCCTTCGCCGCCTGGCTCATTGCACGCATCCCCGACGTGTCGCCCGAGGGCCTGCTCGCCAACGCCATGGTGGACACCATTGACAGCTGCCGGGAGGTAGCCCGGATTGAGGACGCAGCACTAAGACTGGCGGTGTCACCCCGAACGCTGCAACGGCTGGCCACGAAGTATGTGGGACTCAGCCCCTCCACGCTTATTCGGCGCCGCCGGCTCCAGGACGCCGCTGACCGGGTCCGCACCGATCCCGGGGCCGACTTGGCGCGAATCGCCGCCGAGCTGGGTTACGCCGACCAGGCCCACCTAGCCAACGACTTCCAAAAATTCCTGGGTTTCACGCCCAGCAGCTACCGCCGCTGGTCCGGCCAGGGGCAACAGTAGGCCCGCAAGTGCCCTCTCAGCTTTTGCCCACATTTACGTGAAATCCTTGACGGAATGGTCTTGCTCGCAGAACACCACAGTCCCCCGACACGATCCCGGGCCGGTCGCCGGGCGGGAATCGCCGTCGTGCTGGGCGCGGCAGCACTGTCCCTGATCCTGCTGGGGCACGCACACGTCCCAGACATCGCCGGGCTGGGCCTTGTCCTGGACTCCGGCCTGATCTGGCTGGGTGCCCTGGTCCCCCTGTTCGGACTCCTGGCCCTTGCCGCCCGCCGCAAGCGCGTCGTCGTGGTCCTGGCGGTGCCTGCCATGATTTGGACCCTCATGTTCATGCCCGGCCTGATGCCGCTGGCCTGGTCGGCACCGGCCGACGCCGGGAACTCCCTGACGGTGGTCAGCCAAAACTTGAAGGCCGAATCCGGCACTGCGGCCGAATCGGCCAAAGTCCTGGCCGCCACCGGTGCGCAGGTGGTGGCACTGCAGGAGATCGACGGCGCTGCCCGCGACTCCGTGGTGGACGCCCTCAGCCCGCACTACGCCTATTCGTACCGCATTGGCACGGTGGGATTGTGGAGCAGCTACCCGATCCTCAACGCCCAGCCGGAGGGGCTTGGCCTGGGCTGGAACCGCGCCCTCTCGGCCGATCTGGACACACCCGGCGGAACGGTCCGCGTCTACGTGGTTCACGCCGCGTCGGCCCGCCCCTTTGACCATGCTGACAGGGACACCATGCTGGGCAGCCTCACGCAGAGGATCGCCGCCGACGCCAGCGAAAGAATCCTTGCCGTGGGCGACTTCAATGCGGCCTCCACCGACCGACACTTTTCTGCCTTGACGGCGCTGCTCAGCGAACCCCAGCAGGACGGAGGGTTGGCCGGGTTCACTTGGCCGGCGTCCCCGTTCCCGGTGACCCGCCTCGACCACGTTCTGCAGCACGGCATGACGGCCACCTCCAATTCCGTGCTCCCGGCCGGGGCCAGCGACCACCTGGCCCTGCGCACCAGTTTCGCCCTGTGAGCCGCGATACAGTAAGTCAATCCCTGCGCCGCGGCGCGGCACCCCTGTTGATGGATTGAGGAGCTTTCCATGACCACGCACGACGCCGGCGCCCCCACCGCACCCTTGGTCACCACGTCCTTCGGCCGGGTCAGCGGCACAGCGCGGGACGGCATCGAACGATTCCTCGGCATTCCCTACGCGGCAGCTCCCGTGGGTGAATTGCGCTTTGCACTGCCGTCGCCATGCACCCCCTGGGACAGCGAGCGCGACTCCTCCTCCCCGGGACCCACCGCACCGCAAAACCCCTATGCCGGGGCATTGGCCCGCATTCTCCCCACGGTCGGCATTCCCGGCGACGAGTTCCTGAACCTGAACATCTGCACCCCCGCCGGCCGCGGCACGGAGCTGTTGCCCGTCATGGTCTGGTTTCACGGCGGCTCCCTACAGCACGGTTCCAATGCCCTGGCGGGTTACGACGGCGGCGCTTTTGCCCGTGACGGAATCGTCTTTGTGGCCCCGAACTACCGTCTGGGCGCCGAGGGACTCTCCGTTTTGGACGGTGCCCCACTCAATCTGGGGCTGGCCGACCAGTTGGCTGCGCTGCGCTGGGTGCAGGCCGAAATATCCTGCTTTGGCGGTGACCCGGCGCGGGTGACTGTGTTTGGCCAGTCGGCCGGTGGCAACACCGTGGCCGCGCTGCTGGCACACCCTGAGGCGTCCACGCTGTTCAGCCGTGCCATTATCCAAAGCGGGCCTCTCACCGCCCTTCCACCGGACAAAGCAGGGAAGATCACCGCGCTTGTGGCCAAGGACCTGGGCATCCCCGCCACCCGGGACGCTTTCGTGAACGCCTCCCCTGCCGACTTGTTGGCAGCCCAGGGGCGCGTCACGGCAGGTTCGACGCCCATCACCGGCGGGGCAGGCCACTCGCTTGCGCTCGATCCGTCCCTGGTGCCCGCCAATCCGCAGGACGCGCTGGAAGCCGGCGCCGGAGTCGGAATCCCGCTGCTGATCGGCACGACGACGGACGAGGCGCGTTTGTGGCTGGTCCCCTCTGGCCTGGTCATGAAGCTCAAATGGATCCATCTGGCCGTGGCCCGGCGCAAGGTGGGCATATCCGCGGCCGCCGTGAAACTGTTCAGACGCAACCGGCCCGACTCGCTCACCGGGGAAGTCCTTGGCGCCCTCGCCACGGACAAGCTGCTGCGGGTGCCTATGAACCAGGTGGCCGACGCCCGCCTGGTGCACGGCGCTTCCACGCATGTATACGAGTTCTCCTGGCCCAGCCCGGTCGAGTACCTAAGGGCCGCACACGCCGTCGAACTGGGGTTTGTCTTCGACAACCTCGCCTCCCCCGACTCCGTCGGATTGGCGGGGTCAGATGCCCCGCAGGCCCTGGCCACCGCCATGCACCGGGCCTGGGTGGACTTCGCTGTCTCGGGTGACCCCGGTTGGCAGGCGTGGACCGCTGAGCGTCCTGTCAAGACGTTCGACGGCGTCACCAACCCGGTGGTGTTCGCCCCGCGTGACGATGAACGACGGGCCATCTTGGGAGATACGAAGTAAACTTTGTAGTTTGACTGCGCACCGCCTAGAGTGGTGCCTATGAGCGAAAAGCGCATGGACCCCCGATCCGAGGAAACACTCCGCGTGGCAGGAGAGCTGCGCGTCGTCATTGGCAAGCTGCGGCGGAAGATGAATCAGGGCAGGGCGTTCGGCGACTTCACGCCGTCGCAAATTGCCGCGCTGGCCCGGCTTGAGAGCGAAGGTCCCGCAACCGTGACCACGCTGGCCGAGGCCGAGGGCGTGCGCCCGCAATCCATGGGGGCAAAGGTGGCCGCCCTTGCTGCGGCCGGACTTGTCAGCAGCGCTCCGGACCCCACTGATGGACGGCAAAGAATCTGGTCCCTGACCGATTCCGCCGTTGAGACCGTCCGGGCTTCCCGGGCCGCGAAGGACGACTGGCTGGTTCGCGCCATCTCCTCCAATTTCACAGACGGGGAGGCCACACAACTCGCCGCCGGCGTCGCCCTGCTCACCCGCCTGTCCAATTCATAACTACCCCTACAGGAGCACCCCTTGACAGTTACAACCCTTGACGCCAAGACCGCACTCATCGTCGTCGACCTGCAAAATGGGATTGTCACCATCCCCACGGCACACCCCACCGACGGCGTCGTCGCAAATGCTGCACTCCTAGCCGACGCGTTCCGCAGCCACGGCCTTCCGGTGGTTCTGGTAACGGTGGCCGGCGGCGCCCCCGGCCGGTCCGAACAAGCACCTCGGGGAGGCGGCGGCGAACGTCCGGCGGATTGGGCCGACCTTGTCCCTGAACTCAAGCAACAGGCATCCGATTTCGCTGTGGTGAAAAGGACGTGGGGCTCGTTCAGCAATACCGGACTCTTGGAAATCCTGCGGGGCGAAGGCGTCACGCAGGTGGTCGTCGTCGGGGTGGCCACGAGCGTCGGAGTCGAGTCAACCGCGCGGCAGGCACACGAGCACGGCTTCAACGTGACCCTGGCAATCGACGCCATGACCGACATGAACGCCGACGCGCACACGAACAGTGTGACCCGCATCTTCCCCCGTCTGGGAGAAACGGGAACCACCCGGGTGATCATCGACCTCCTGGACTCATCACGGGCCTGATCATGGGCACCACCCCCTCCACAGGGGTGCTGCCGAAGCCGTTTGGCTGACGTTTCCTCACGGGGGCGGGCGTGCCGGGCCGACTCCTTGGTTGGCGCGCCTTGTTCCTGTACGACGCTCCTCTGGCGCTGCTCACCTTCGCCTTAACCCTGCTGGGCGAGACCAAGGACGGCCCGGCCCCGCACCGTGACGTCAAAGGACTCGTTTCCGCCGTAGCGATTGTCTAGGGGCCGCCTTGATTATTTGGCAACGGCGAGCGCGCCAGCCACTGACAAACGTGCGAGTGCTTGCACTAAACCGGTCGCTGCAACGTACCTACCTGCGGCAAATGTTTGTGGGGCTGGGCATCTACACGGCCCTCGACGGAATCAGCCAATGGATGGAACAAAGCGCTGGGCTGTTTGTGCAGCCACCTGCCCTGGACATAGCCGTGGCGCCCGGGCTGGATAGGAGCTTTTGCTACATCGGCGTGGCAGTGCTGGCGCTCACGCACTCAAGTCTTTCGCGCCCATGCCCGGCTGGTGAATACTGGGGATCAAAGGCCCAGCCTATTCCGAACGAGAGCGACAACCGATGGCAATTTTTGACGCGGAATTTTGGGACACCCGCTATGGCGAAAGCACCAAGGTGTGGAGCGGGAACCCCAACCCGCAACTTGTCAGGGAAGTCGCCGATTTGCCACCGGGAACCGCCCTCGACATCGGCAGCGGGGAAGGCGCGGACAGCATCTGGCTGGTGCGGCATGGCTGGCACGTAACGGGAGTCGACTTTTCCCAGGTGGCTCTGGACCGGGCTGCCGCGCATGCCGCGCTTGCCGCCGACGACGGCGCCCCGGACCGCATCACGTGGGCGCGTCACGACCTCCTGGCCTGGGCTCCCGCACCGGCGGCCTTCGACCTGGTGTCGGCCCAATTCATGCACCTCCCCCGGGAATCCCGGGAGGCCTTGTACGCCCGGCTCGCTGATGCCGTGGCACCGGGTGGCACCCTGCTGATCGTCGGACATGCGCATTCGGACGTGCATTCCGGGGCGCACCGCCCCGATGTCCCGGACCTGTTCTTCACCGCGGTCGACGTTGCTGCGTCACTTGATCCCGCGGCTTGGCGCATTCTTGTGGCGGAGGCTCGTTCACGGTCCGTGATCGGGGACGACGGCGATCAGACCACCGTTCACGACGAAGTGCTGAAAGCCCAACGCCTGGCCTGAACCAGTGGATGGCCGCGTCCCCACCCGTGGCCTCAACATCGCAGGATTGGTGACTGGCCAGTTACGCCAAGAGGGGTGGTGGTTGGGTAGCGTAGTGGTGGCTGGTGGGAGTGGTGATTCGGGTGCCGGGCGGGGCTACGCCGTCACCGCTGGTGGTGCCGGTGTCTTCCGGCTGATTCGATTGGGTGAGCCAGCCAGGGGTTTCCTTGGTCTGGTTGCAGGCAATGCAGAGTCCTTGGCCGTTGGAAACGGTGGTGGGTCCGCCGGCGGCGTAGGCCTTGATGTGGTCGTATTGGCGAATCGGCGCGTCACACCACGGCGTCGCACACCGTTGATCGCGCAGGCGCAGGAATTCCTTCATCCCCTCCGGAAACAACCGCGCCCTCGAATCCATGGCCAGGAGCGCGCCGGTGTCCGGGTGGGTGAAGAGGCGTTTGAGCCACACCCGCGGCGATGACCTCCCACCACGGCCAGGCTCGCGGCTGTTTTCCTTAGCGGTGCCTAGTATCCAGTTACGGGCGGTCGGAGCCGGGATCGGGTCGTAGCCGACCAGGATCGCGGGGTCGTTGGCCCCGTCGAAGAGTGCCCGGTCCGTCATGATCAGCTCCAGGACAATATCAGGGTCCACCACGGCAGCGCAGAGACGGTCTCCGCCACCACTGGACCGGGCCACAGCCTCGACAAGTTCACTGGTGCCATCCGTCCTTCCCGCGGTTTCTACGGGATCCGTGGTGTCTATGGTGCACGGGGTGTGGTGGGTGAGACGGTGAATGAGGGTGTCTGCCATGAGCTGGCCTTTCCCGCGCTCGTCCCCGGAAGCTGCAGCGGTGTCAGCGATCCGGGTCAGGGTCGCTAGGATCCGTACTCCCTGCCGCAGCGGTAGCAAGGCGGTCAGCAAGGTCATGCCGTCGGCGGCCGGGCGGAGGGAGACGTAGCGTTCGGTCTCTGCTTTTTCCAACCGCCGCACGAACGCTTCCGGCTCCAACGCATAAGCAGCTTTCCGGGCACGGGCGGCGAGTTCACGGTTCCCCCACCTGCTCAACTGTCCCGGGTCGGCACAGAGCAGTTCGTCCACGGCAGCTCGGTCCTCCAGTGTCAGGAAGACCGTTTCGCGGGCGATGATCCCGGCCCGATATTCATTCAACACCCCTGCACCCAAGGCATCCAGGGTGTGGGGTAGTTCCCGCACCAGCACCTGGCCCAATTCACACAACTGTCGCCCCCGGTACGGAGACTCGGCCCGGGCCAACCCGACCTGGGCGCCCACGCCCTGTCCGAGCTTGTTTGCATCGATCCCGGCCCGGGCCTGGGTCAGGCGTTGTTGGGCCATCAACACAACCTCGGCCCGGGCCTGCACCGCACACAGGGCGTTCTTCGCCGTCTCCGCGGCCGTGATGACATCGATCAAGGCACCGGGATCAACATGGTCCACCACGTCCGGATCAAAACCCGCCGGTGTGACGGTTCCACCGAGGGCGGTCAGCACCGTTGTCGCATCAACAGCGCGGGCCGCAGCCTTCGTCGCGGCGCTCTTGGTTCCGCCCGCGTGTCCGGCTAGATCAGCCAACGACACCAAGGATCGGCCCTGCGCCAGGGCGTTGCGGAGCAGGTCATCAGCATCGGCAGCCCTCATATGAGCCCGGTCCGCCAGTTCGTGGGCGAGGGCCGCATCGAGCTGCGCCACCACCACCGGATCAAAAAACGCGCCACACGCCCCCAACAGCGACTCACAACACCCCACTACCGGAACCGGCACAGCCACCACCGCGGGACTCGGGGCTGTAGTTGAGACTGCCGCGGTCGGCAAAACGGGGCTGGATGCGCTGGCGAAAAGCTTGCCGGCGGCCGGATCCTCAGGAACCTGGGCCGCAGCGACGGCGCCATCACCGTGGCCAGTGGAGGCAGTGGTTGCGGCCGGATTGTCAGCGGCAACACCAGTGACACCAGCACCTATTTCAGCAGGGGCATCGACGTGGTAGGGGTCCAACCACTCCGGTGCTGCCATGCCCATCACCCGCCCGCGAATCCAATGAAACTCTGCGAACCTCCTCAACCAGCAACAACACCCAACCAGAATCACTGCTCTATCAGAAGCACTGTTCTATTAGAAGAAATATTTGAGAAGGATTTATCTAGCTGCTACATAAATTCTATATCGAAGCACCGACACTAACCACGCAAAACCGGCCCCGCCAGCGAATCTGTGGAGAACAAATCCCAGACGTCCGGGTGTGGAGGAATCAAGCACCCGCTATCGACCCCGGCAAAAACCCAAAGGCAACTCGGCCAGATCCGGATCGGATGACAACTTCACGCATGTCCAATTTGGGCGACTTTGACCTCATTGCTAATCCTCCGTCGCTCAAGGAGTAACTTGCCTTGCGCAAGGATTGCGGCTTGTCGCAGAAAACCTTGGAACAGGGTTCGGGCGCCCTGACCGGTGGCTGGTGCTTTCACATTGCCGATATGGCAACATTGCCGCAGTTCCAAGGCCGCGGCCTGGGCCGGCAGGACTTGGATGCCCCAGTGGCGCAGATTCGAAGCAGGACCCCGGACAATCCTTACGCCACTCTGGTTGCCGACCTTCCGGGCAGGCGCTTGTGCGAGCAGGCAGATTCTAAGAAATCAGTCCTTCCCGTGGCATGGAACTGCCGTGGGTACGTATTTGAGAGGGGTCCAGACTCGGTCGAGGCGACGCGGCGATGGCGGGACCGTCCGGGTCGGCCCGGAAACGCCGGCGCCAGACGCTCACCACGTGAGAACATTGCCGACCTTGAACCAAGCTGCCCACAGCTGGAAGAGATTCTCACTTATAGCGCAGCAGCGCGACGGCCCAATGAACACGCCCTCGGCGTGGCCCACTACCTCGTCTCTGGTTGTCCCGCGCACAGGCTTGGCGAGGCGGAGATGCACCATGTCAATCTCGGGCTTGGTTACACACCCCCGGCCTGGCCCGATGGCTATGTGGCCTGGGACCTTCCGGAATTGCTCTCCTCGATGCCCGAGAGGCTTGGCTCAGCCGGTGAACGGCGCCGGTTCATGGCATGGCAGGCCGGCCGGGGTCCTTTGGACGCCAAATCCACCCAGGGCCCTGGTAAAGACAACAGTTAGAGCAGGAGCTTGAACCCTGCATGCGACTTCGCAAAACCGAGCCGCTCGTAGAAGCGATGCGCGTCGAGCCGCGTGTTGTCGCTGGTCAGCTGGACCAGTGCCGCACCCCGGCGTCGGCCTTCGGCGACGGCCCACTCCATCATGGCCGTACCAAGCCCGTTGCCGCGCAGGCGTTCATCAACCCGCACGGCCTCGATCTGCAGGCGCAGGGATCCCGCGCGGGCCAGCCCGGGAATGAACGTCAACTGCATGGTCGCCACCAGCTCACCATCAGCCGAGTCAATCACGCACAGCAATTGCGCAGGGTCGGCGTCGATGACGTGGAATGCGGCGAGATACGGCCCACGGTCGGCAGGGTCGCTGGATTCAATGGATGCCCGCAGCTGGTCGCGGGCAATCAGCTCAATGATGGGGCCGACGTCGGACTCAGCGGCCCGGCGCAGCTGGAACGTCGAGCCGGCCTGGGTGAAGCTTGCGAGAATCATGGCTCCATCCTTTCAGGTCCACCCCGACCGCAATGGAGCCGAGCACCACCGTGATGCCCACCAGTTGCCACACCGCCAGTGTCTGCCCGGCCACGAGCCAGCCAAGGATGATCGCGACGACGGGGCTCAGCAGCCCCAGGAATGCCGCGGCGCCCGCCGGCAAGCGGCTCAGGCCCCGGAACCAGCACACATAGGCCAGCGCGGTTCCCACAAGCGACAAATAGGCGTAACCAAGCACGTTGGCCCCGGTCAGCGGCGCAGCCGGAAGCCCCTCAACCAGGAACAGCGGCACCGCCAGGGTCAACCCGCCTGCAACGAGTTGCCAGGCCGTCGTCGCCAGCGGCGGCGCCGGCTGCCCCCACTTCTTCGACAGCACCGTCCCGGCCGCCATGGAGAGTGTCCCGCCCGACGCTGCCAGAAGTCCGACGGCGTCAAGCCGCGCCTGTGACTGCAGCACAATGAGCGCCACACCAAAAACGCCGACCGAGCCGGCCGCCAACCGGCGCAGCGTCAACGCCTCCCCCAGCACCTTGTTGGCCAACACCGCCACCAGCAAGGGCTGGATGCCGCCCACAATGGCTGCCACTCCCCCGGGGAGCCGGTACGCGGCTATGAACAGGAGCGCAAAGAACGCGCCAATGTTCAGCACGCCCAAAACCCACGACTTCCACCACCACGAACCCTGCGGAAGCCGCCGGGACAGGGCGAGCAGAAGCAGCCCGGCCGGCAGGGCACGCAGGGTGGCAGCCAGGAGCGGTCTTCCCTCCGGAAGGAAAGCCGTCGTAGTCAGGTAGGTCGTCCCCCACAGCATGGGAGCCACCGCGGTCATCAAGATCAACTTCATATTTTTGCTAAGCACTTAGTTAATATAGCTAAGTGCTTAGCAAATTGCTAGAGTGATGCCATGACAGACCACGTGGATCGCATCCTCAGCCAATGGCATCGGGAAAAACCGCAGTTGGACGTTTCACCTATGGCCGTCATCGGGCGGCTTGGTCGCGCCACGGACGCCGTCAACGCCCGCTTGGCGGCCAACTTCGCCCGGCACGAGCTGGATTCGCCATCCTTTGACGTCCTCGCCACCTTGCGGCGCAGCGGCCGCCCGTACAGCCTCACGCCTGCCGCGCTGGCCCGCGATGCCATGATTTCCACCAGTGCCGTGGCCCAGCGCCTGAACAAGTTGGAGGCGCGGGAGCTGGTGCAACGCACGGCCAATCCCGACGACGGCCGTGGCACCCTGGTCACGCTGACGCCACGCGGCTTGGCCCTGATCGATGCGGCGTTGCCGGATCATCTGGCCACCGAACACGCCATTGCGGGCGCGTTGACCATGGCCGAGCAGCAACAGCTGGCCGCGCTCCTCCAGCGCCTGGCGGATTCGGCCGACGCCGCCGGCTGAGCCCAAGCGCAGCCACCACCCAACATGTCGCAGCTCGCCGCGATTCACGCACCCTCGGCACCTCGTGCTTCAATGGCCCAATACCTGAAGGGTCCGCCATGAACCGAGTGCTTGTCCTGTTCCTTGTCGCCACGGCCGTGGTCTACATTGCCGCCGCCGCTGCTTCCTGGGTCGCGCGCAAAAGGGCACCCCGTGCGGTCACCACCGCCCCACCCTCGAACGCGGCCGTGGGCCGGGCCATGCTGACTGCCCAGCTGCCCGGCGTGGCCTCCGCAATTTTTTCCGTGGTCCTGTTCATCGCCCTGCTCCGACCCTCCGTCGCCGTCACCGGACGAGTGGGCTTGCCGCTGGCTCTGTCAGCAGGCGCCTGCGTCACCGCGGGTTTGCTGATGTTCTCGGCCCTGCCGCCGGCCAGGCCCTATGCAACGGGTCCGGCGAGCGCGGAAGCGGTTCCCCTCAAAGCGAGGTCGCTGAGGGGCAGATGGACCATCATCTTGCCCGCGACCGTCTTGACCGCCTTCCTGGCACTGGTGCTGGCCACGGGAATCACCTCCGCAACGGACAGCCAGGGCCGGTACCGGATCCTGGCCGTCGCCGGCTCCACGCCCACTGCCGCGGCCATCGCGTATCCGGGCTGGACCTACGGCGTTCCGCTGATGTTGGTGGCCATCGTCCTGGCCGGAGCCATGGCCCTGGCGCTGCGCCGCATCGCCGCCTCCCCGTCGTTGCCCGATCCCCGGATGGCCGCCCTGGACAGGAAGTGGCGGAAGATTTCCACCCGGATTGTCGCAAGACTGGGCACCGGCACCCTGTTGGCCTACCTGGGCGGCACGGCCCTCATGGCCGGGCTCGCCATGGCCGACGTCGGCGCTTCGGCGGGCGGCGGCGCCAACGGCCCGCAGCAGCCGCTCCTGGCTCTCGGGATCACCTCAGCCGCAGTGGGGGCCGCGCTGGGCCTGGCCGGCGTCGTCGTGCTGGTCCTTGCCGCACGGGACGCCCTGACCATCCGGGCCGCGTCGCGGCGCAGCGACTCGTAAGCGCCGGGCGGCGTTCCGGCGGCAGAACCGCATAAACTGGATGGCACCATGACTTTGACAATCACCTACCCCGCCGCGCTGCCCGTCTCGGAGCGCCGCGAGGACATCATGGCTGCCATCGCCGCCAACCAGGTCACCATCATCGCCGGCGAGACCGGCTCCGGAAAGACCACGCAGATCCCGAAAATGTGCGTGGAACTGGGCCTGGCCGAGAACGGCCTGATCGGCCACACCCAGCCGCGACGCCTGGCCGCGCGCACCGTGGCCGAGCGCATCGCCAGCGAGCTCGACGTCGAAATCGGCCAAGAGGTGGGCTTCCAGGTCCGCTTCACCGGCCACGTGGGACCGCAAACGAAGATCAAGATCATGACCGACGGCATCCTGCTGGCGGAAATCCAGCGTGACCGGCTGCTGCGCAAATACTCGGTCATCATCATCGACGAAGCCCACGAACGCTCCCTGAACATCGACTTCATCCTCGGTTACTTGCGCCAAATACTGCCACAGCGCAAGGACCTGAAGATCATCATCACCTCGGCCACCATTGACCCCGAGCGCTTCGCCAACCACTTCGCCTCCCCCGAGGGCCCAGCCCCCATCATCGAGGTCTCCGGCCGCACCTTCCCCGTGGACATCCGCTACCGCCCGCTGTCCGGCCCCGCCACCGGCGAGGACGACGACGAACTTGGCGCGAGTGCCGACCGCAACCTTGACGGGGGCAACAGCGAGGAGGACCGGGATCCTCTGGACGCCGTGTGCGATGCGGTGGACGAGCTCTCCAAGGAAGCCCCCGGCGACATCTTGATCTTCTTCTCCGGAGAACGCGAGATCCGGGACGCCGCCGACGCCCTGCACGGCCGGGTTAAAACAAACCCGCGCCTGCGCAATGCCGAGATCCTGCCCCTGTTTGCCAGGCTGTCGCTGGCCGAACAGCACGCGGTGTTCACACCCGGTTCGAAGCAGCGGATCGTGCTGGCCACCAACGTGGCGGAAACCTCGCTGACCGTGCCGGGCATCAAGTACGTCATCGACACCGGCACGGCCCGCATCTCCCGCTACTCGCACAGGACCAAGGTCCAGCGCCTGCCCATTGAGCGCATCTCCCAGGCCTCCGCCAACCAGCGCTCGGGCCGTTGCGGGCGTGTCTCGGACGGCATCTGCATCCGCCTGTACTCGGAGGAGGACTTCAACGCCCGCAGCGAGTTCACGGACCCGGAAATCCTGCGCACCAACCTGGCCGCCGTCATCCTCCAAATGACCGCCATGGGCGTGGCCAAGGGCCCCAAGGACGTGGAGAAGTTCCCGTTCGTGCAGCCGCCGGACTCCCGGGCCATCACCGACGGCGTCACGCTGCTACGCGAGCTTGGCGCGGTCGGCGCGGAGGGCGGCATCACCGGCGTCGGGCGCCAACTCTCCCAACTGCCGGTGGACCCGCGCCTGGGCCGGATGATCGTGGAGGCCGCAAAGCGCGGCGTGGCCGCCGAGGTCATGGTGCTGGCGGCGGCGCTGACCATCCAGGACCCGCGCGAGCGCCCCACGGACAAGCAGCAGCTCGCCACGGAAAAGCACAAGCGGTTCGTGGACGAGAACTCCGACTTCACCGGCTTTTTGAACTTGTGGCGGTACATCAAGGACAAGCAGAACGAGTTGTCCTCCAGCGCTTTCCGGCGACTGTGCAAGGCGGAGTTCATCAACTACCTGCGGGTGCGTGAATGGCAGGACCTGTTCACCCAGCTCAAGCAGATGGCCAAGCCGCTGGACATCAAGGTCTCCGGCAACGACATTGACCCGGTGGCCAACCACGACGCCATCCACATGAGCCTGCTGACGGGGCTCCTGAGCCACATCGGGCTCTACGACCAGCGCAAGCGCGAGTACGCCGGCGCGCGCGGCACCAAGTTCATGGTGTTCCCGGGCTCGGCACTGTTCAAGAAGTCCCCCGACTGGGTCATGGCCGCCGAGCTGGTGGAAACATCCCGGCTGTGGGCCCGTGTGGCCGCCAAGTTCGATCCCCTGTGGGCCGAGCAGGTGGCACCGGACCTCGTCAAGCGCAGCTACAGCGAACCCCATTGGTCCAAGAAAATGGGCTCCGTCATGGCCCACGAAAAGGTCACCCTCTACGGGGTGCCGATCGTGCCGGACCGGCGCATCAACTACGGCAGGATCGATCCCGAACTGTGCCGTGAAATGTTCATCCGCCTTGCCCTCGTGGAGGGCGACTGGCACACCAACCACAAGTTCTTCCACCGCAACCAGGCCGTGCTGGCCGAGGTGGAGGAGCTCGAGACACGCATGCGCCGCCGCGACCTGCGCGTGGACGATGAAACCCTGTTTGAGTTTTATGACGAGCGCGTGGGCCCCGAGGTGGTCTCCGAACGGCACTTCGACAAGTGGTGGAAGGCCGCGCGCCACGAAAACCCCGCCTTGCTCGACTTTGACACCCACGTGGTCATGGCCGAGGAGGCCGGGCTCGATGAGACGGCGTTCCCCAAGCTGTGGACGCAGGGCGAATTCGAGCTGCCGCTGAGCTACGAGTTCCATCCCACGGCGCCCGGGGCCACCCCCAACCCGTCCGACGGCGTGACGGTCCAGGTACCGCTTTTGTTCCTGAACCAGCTCCACGAGGCCCCGTTCCGGTGGCAGATTCCGGGGTTGCGGGCCGAACTGGTCACCGCGTTGATCAAGTCACTGCCCAAGGCCATCCGGAAAAACTTTATCCCGGCGCCCGATGTGGCACGCCAGGCCGCCTTGGCCCTGGCCACGGACTTTGACCCGTCCGTGAACGAGCTGGAGCCGTCGCTGGAATTGGCGTTGCGCCGCATCAAGGGGCACGTCATCCCTCCGGGCTCCTGGAACTGGGACGCCGTGCCCACCCACCTGCGCATGACGTTCTCCGTGGTGGACAAAAACAGCAAGATCCTCGAGGAGGGCCAGGACCTGGCCAAGCTGCAGGAGCAGTTGGCCCCGGCCACCCGGCGGGCCATTGCGGAGTCGTTGGGGGCAACGCCGAAGACGGTTTCGCCCCGGGCGTCGAGCTCCGACCGGGCATCGACGCCGAACCGTGGATCGAGCTTGTCGAGATCGGGGATCTCGACAGGCTCGACCACCGGCAACTCGACCACCGCCGGCATCCAAGAACGTTCCGGCCTGACTGAGTGGAACGTTGGCACGCTGCCCCGGGAGGTCAAGCGCCTGGTCGCGGGCCACACCGTGACGGGCTACCCGGCGCTGGTCGACGAGGGTGCCGTCGCGGGTGTTCGCGTGTTCCAGCGCCAGGACATGCAGGAGGCCGCCATGCGCCGGGGCGTCATACGGCTCCTGGCCCTGCGCGTGCCCTCACCGGACCGGTACGTGCTGGATCACCTGAGCAACACCGAAAAGCTGACGTTCAGCCAGAACCCGCACGGCAGTGTCACGGAGCTGATCGCCGACTGCACCCTGGCCACGATCGACAAACTGACCCCCGCCGCGCTGCCGTGGAATGAGAAGGACTTCAACGCACTGTATGAAGTAGTCCGGGCGGAATTGATCGACACGGTGTTCTCGGTGACCGCCGTCGTCGAACGGGTCCTGGCGTCGAACCTGCGCATCGGCAAGAAATTGCGGGAAACCACCAGCCTGCCGCTGATCAGTGCCTTGAATGACGTCAGGCAACAGCTGGAACTGCTCGTGTACCCGGGGTTCGTGGCGAAGACCGGTTTTGCCCAGCTCAGCCAGCTGCACCGCTACCTGGCCGCCATTGAGAAGCGGCTGGAGAAGCTGC